>NZ_PCYY01000029.1:0-21060 GCF_002553955.1 Lactobacillus sp. UMNPBX12 | reverse complement strand
AAAGAAATAAATTTAAGGAATCATTCATCCTTACACAAACTATTTTACAGTCTCGAGAGCTATTTATTTTGTGTTGACTAAAAACATTGTAAAATAGATAACTGTCAAAATAAAAGATAAATGGAGCTTTGGAATGAAAACACGTGGATTTGAAGTAGTCAAAAAGTATCAAGATCAGGAAATTAATCTTCCTCGCAGACAGACCCTAGCCAGTGCAGGCTATGACATCGAAGCAGCTGAAGACATTACTATCCCTAGCATTTGGCGACTAAATTTTGTGCGGATTTTTAGGTTGATTAGAAATGGACACCAGCTGTATGAGCGCGACTATGAGATGGCGGATCAGATTTTAAAGCCGTTGTTAGTGCCAACTGGACTTAAAGCTTATATGCCAGAAGATGAAGTGTTGATTTTAGCTAATCGTTCATCTAATACTTTTAAGCGTAATCTAGCTTTGCCAAATGGGATCGGCGTTATCGATGCAGATTATTACAATAATCCTAACAATGAGGGCGAAATTTTTGTACAAATGATTAATTATGGCGTACGGCCCTTGCACATCAAGAAGGGAGACCGTATTGCTCAAGGCATTTTTATCAAATACTTGAAGACCGACGATGATGATCCAATTAGTCGAAAAAGAGTTAGCGGCTTTGGATCAACTAATGAAAAGAAGGGGGATTAATGGCTAGAGTAAAAACACAATATAAGTGTCGTTCTTGCGGCTATATTTCGGCAAGTTATTTAGGCCGCTGTCCTAACTGTGGTGCCTGGAATCAATTTGAAAAAGAAACTGAAGAAGTGCAAAAGCGTTCTACTAAGGCAACTGCTAGTCGTTTGATTCAGAAGACTGGATTAAATGAACCGGTAAAGCTGGATAAGATTAAAGCTGAAAAAGAAGAACGAATTGTCACTAAATCTGAGGAATTAAACCGCGTTTTAGGTGGTGGTATTGTGCCAGGCTCACTAGTTTTAATTGGTGGAGATCCCGGAATTGGTAAGTCAACCTTGATGTTACAAATTATGAGTGACTTATCTGAAAAATATAAGGTGCTTTACGTTTCGGGAGAAGAATCAGCTAACCAAATCAAATTGCGGGCTGACCGACTGGGTGTAGGTCAAAGTAATATGCTCTTATATCCAGAGACTGACATGCATGATATTCGCGAACAAATCAATGATGTTAAGCCTGACTTTGTTGTGATCGACTCCATTCAAACTATGAATGAACCAAGTCTTGATTCGATGACTGGCTCTGCCTCACAGGTTCGTGAAGTAACAAGTGAATTAATGAAAATTGCCAAGATGGATGCCATTACAGTTTTTGTTATCGGCCACGTTACAAAAGAGGGTGCGATTGCTGGGCCTAAGATCTTGGAACATATGGTGGATACCGTTCTCTATTTTGAAGGGGATGAACACCATTCTTACCGAATTTTGCATTCTGTTAAAAACCGTTTTGGAGCAGCAAACGAAATTGGAATGTTTGAAATGGTTAATGAAGGCTTAAGAGAGGTAACTAATCCATCATCAATTTTTCTGGACCAAAGATTACCTAATTCTACTGGCTCTGCTGTGGTGGTATCGCTTGAAGGAACTAGGCCACTTTTAGCAGAAATTCAGGCTTTGGTTACTCCGACAGCTTTTGGCTATGCTAAAAGGACCACGTCAGGTATTAGTTTTAACAAAGCTTCATTGCTGCTAGCGGTGCTTGAAAAGCGGGGAAACTTAATGTTGCAGAATCAAGATGTCTATTTGACTGCAACTGGTGGGATTAAATTGAATGAACCAGCAATTGATTTAGCAATTGCCATGGCAGTTGCATCCAGTTATACCGATAAAGAAATTTCGCCGACAGATTGTTTTGTAGGCGAAGTGGGCTTAACTGGTGAAGTTCGCCGAGTTGATAAAATCGATGCACGAGTAAAAGAAGCGGCTAAAGTAGGGTTTAAGCGGATCTTTATTCCACGGCATAATATGTATTCTGGATTAAAAGACCATGGCATTGAAGTAATTCCCGTTTCGAGTATTCCCCAAGCTTTAAAATTAGTTTTTGGCTAGCATTAATTGAATTCTTACTATATAACGAGTAAACTAAGATTGTTTGAATTTACTATTTTTTGAAAGAGGCATGAATTTTGGCTAAAGAAAAAATCCGTGTAAGATATGCACCAAGTCCAACTGGTCACTTGCACATTGGTAACGCACGTACTGCACTTTTTAACTATTTATTCGCTCGTCATAACAAGGGTACGATGGTCTTGAGAATTGAAGACACCGACCAAAAGCGTAATGTTAAGGGCGGTTCTAAGTCTCAAATGGAAAACCTTCACTGGTTAGGAATTGACTGGGATGAAGGTCCTGATAAGGGTGGCGACTATGGTCCTTATCGTCAATCAGAAAGAAAAGAAATTTACCAAAAGTATATTGATCAATTGATCGATGAAGGTAAAGCATATTACTCATACAAGACTGAGGAAGAACTTGAAGCACAACGTGAAGAACAACGTGCTGCAGGTGTTGCACCTCACTATACTTACGAATATGAGGGTATGACTGCTGATGAAATTAAGCAAGCTCAAGATGAAGCAAAGGCTAAGGGCTTAAAGCCAGTTGTTCGTATCCACATTCCAGAAATGGAAACTTATTCATGGGATGATATTGTTAAGGGACACCTTGAGTTTGAATCAGACACTATTGGTGGGGATTTCGTTATTCAAAAGCGTGACGGAATGCCAACTTACAACTTTGCCGTAGTTATCGATGACCACTTGATGAAGATCACTCACGTACTTCGTGGTGATGATCACGTTTCTAACACACCTAAGCAATTAGTTGTTTATGAGGCACTTGGTTGGGAACCTCCTAAGTTTGGTCATATGACATTGATCATTAATTCAGAAACTGGTAAAAAACTTTCTAAGCGTGACGAATCAGTTCTTCAATTTATTGAACAATATCGTGATCTTGGTTACTTACCAGAAGCTATGTTTAACTTCATTACTCTTCTTGGTTGGTCACCAAAGGGTGAAAACGAAATCTTTAACAAGCGTGAATTCATCAAGCAATTTGACCCTGCACGTTTGTCTAAGTCACCTGCTGCTTTTGACCAAAAGAAACTTGAATGGATTAACAACCAATACATCAAGAAGGCTGATCGCGACACTTTGCTTGATTTAGCTTTGAACAACTTGCAAGAAGCAGGTCTTGTTGATGAGCATCCAACACCAGAAAAGATGGAATGGGTTCGTCAATTGGTTAACATCTACTCAGTACAAATGTCATACACTAAGCAAATTGTAGACATGGCTAAGATTTTCTTTGAAGAAGCTAAGGATCTTTCAGACGAAGAAATCGAAGAAATCAAGAATGATGATGGCCGTGGTGTAATTGAAGAATTCAAGAAGCAATTAGACCTCATCCCAAGATTTACTTCAGTTCAAATCATGAACGCTATTCAAGCAACTCGTAAGGCTACTGGCATCAAGGGAAGAAAGCTCTTTATGCCAATTAGAATTGCTACCACGCGTTCAATGGTTGGACCTGGTATTGGCGAAGCAATGGAGCTTTTAGGTAAAGAACGTGTATTAGAACACATTGATTTAACCTTGAAGCAAATGAGTGCTAATAATCTTTAATTAGATAAATTGAAAAAGAGGCTGCAAATAAATGCAGCTTCTTTTTTCATCTGCTAAAATAAAAATTAGTTATTTTGACAGAAGGGACAAGTGTTAGCCGTGAGAGTTTATAATACACTGACGCGTAAAAAAGAAGAATTTAAGCCATTAGTTCCAGGACATATCAGCATGTATGTCTGTGGACCAACGGTGTATAACTATATTCACATTGGTAATGCCAGAAGCGCAATTGCTTTTGACACCATTAGACGCTATTTTGAATATAAGGGTTATGACGTTAAGTATGTTTCTAACTTTACTGATGTTGATGACAAGATGATCAACGAAGCGAGAGCTGAAAAAACGACTGTACCCAAATTGGCTGAAAAGTTTATCAATGCTTTTTTGGCTGATACGACAGCGTTAAACATTGAGCCGGCGACTTTGCATCCCCGTGCAACTCATGAAATTAATGACATTATCGCTTTTGTTAAAAGCCTAATTGACAATGGCTATGCTTATGAAGTAGACGGCGATGTTTATTATCGTGCCAAAAAGTTTAAGCATTACGGTCAGTTAAGTGATCAAAATATTGAACAGCTTGAAGAGGGTGCTTCAGAGCACATTAACGATACAGAACAAAGCCGCAAAGAAGATCCAATCGATTTTGCTTTGTGGAAGGCGCAAAAGGAACCCGATGAAATTGCTTGGGATTCACCATGGGGCAAGGGACGGCCAGGCTGGCATATTGAATGTTCTGTCATGAGTACCAAATATTTAGGCGATACGATCGATATTCATGGTGGTGGTCAAGACCTTGAATTTCCGCACCATGAGAATGAAATTGCACAAAGTGAAGCTAAGACCGGGAAAAAGTTTGTTAATTATTGGCTGCATAACGGTTTTGTAACTGTCGGTAAAGATCAGGAAAAGATGTCTAAATCACTGCACAATTTCGTAACAGTGCACGATATTTTAAGGGAAGTTGATCCGCAAGTACTGCGCTTCTTCATGGCTAGCGTACAATATCGCCGCCAAATTAACTATTCTGCTGAAAATTTAGCACAAGCAGCTACAATTTTAGATCGCTTTAAAAATACTTTGACTAATATTAATTACCGTCTAGCAGATGATACAGCTAGTGAAGAATCAGCCGAATTAGCACAGGCGATTATGGCAACTAACGAAAAATTTGAACAGGCGATGGACGATGACTTTAATGTCCAAAATGCTTTAACAGCTATCTATGATTTGTTGCCTGTAGTCAATGCCAACGCTAATGCTGCTAGAGCTGACAAGCAAGAATTGCAAAAGTTTAAAGAGAAATTAGCTAGTTGGTTATTAGTGTTTGGCGTGGATACTAATAAGCTTTGCGTTAAAAATGCTGGCTCCAATGACGATGAAATTGACGCTTTAGTTAAAAAGCGTGATGAGGCTCGAGCAAATAAAGATTGGGCAACTAGTGATCAAATTCGTGATCAATTAAAGGAAATGGGGATCACTATTCAAGATACCCCACAAGGAACTAGGTGGACTCGTGACTAAAATAAAAAAACTAACGGAAGAGGATGTTAATCCGGATACTTTAAATGGACAAACTTTAGCCTATTTAGGGGATGCAGTGTATGAAGTAATTATTCGCAGACACCTAGTTAAAGGCGGTATCGTTAAACCACAAGTATTGCAGCGTGAAGCGACTCACTATGTTTCAGCTAAAGCACAAGCTGCGTTGGTAACTAAGATGCAAGATGAAGAAATGTTAACGGATGATGAATTAGCTGCTTTTCGTCGTGGACGTAATGCTAAAAGTCATACTAAGGCTAAGAATACTAGCTTGAAAACATACCAATTATCAACAGGCTTTGAAGCAATGATTGGTTATCTTGATTTACTGGGGAAAAATGATCGAGTGGCAGACTTAAGCAAGTGGTGTATTGATACTGTAGAAGAGGACGGGCTGAAAAATTATGACTTCAAATAAAGATTTTGTCTTTGGACGCCATGCCGGACTTGATTATTTAAAAACACAAAGTGCCGACAAGATTAATAAGGTTTTTTTGCAACACGGTGTACAAGAAGAATTTGCTAATCAAGTTTATAGTTTAGCTAAAAAAAAGCGTTTAGTTGTTCAAGACGTGCCTAAAAATAAGCTTGATCGTTTGGTTGCTGGTGGCAATCACCAAGGTCTAGTTTTAGCAATTTCTAGCTTTGAATATGCAGATTTAAATCAATTGCTGGACAAGTATGATGCAGAAGGTAAAGAACCATTTTTATTAATGTTGGATTCTATTGAAGACCCTCACAATCTGGGATCAATTTTGCGTTCAGCCGATGCTACTGGCGTTGACGGGATCATTATTCCTAAGCGTCACGCGACTGGCTTAACTTCGGTAGTAGCTAAAACATCTACAGGAGCAATTGATTATGTGCCAGTAGCGCGCGTTAATAATTTAGTTCAAACTACTAAAGAACTGAAGAAACGCGGTTACTGGGTCTTTGGAACTGATATGGCAGGTACTGATTATCGTGAATGGAATGCCCAAGGCAAGACTGTACTGGTAATTGGTAACGAAGGTAAAGGCATCGCCCCATTACTTAAAAAGCAGATGGATCAAACTATTACTTTGCCAATGGTTGGTCACGTACAATCCTTAAATGCTAGTGTGGCAACCGGGGTATTGCTTTATCAAGCTTATAATAGTAGAAATCCATTAGTAAAATAAACAGAAAGTAGACAAAAGTGTGAGTTTTGTCTACTTTTTTAGATACATAAAGCTCATTTCTGTCCATTAAACATGTGTTTTCTTCTCAAACTCAGGGGATAGTCTGTATTCTTTGAGGTGGAGGATAAATTGAATGATTAATGAAGAGAAGCTGATTAAGAAAGTACGGGCAGGAGATGACCAAGCTTTAGAAAAATTGTTTCATTTATATGAGCCGTTAGTAAATTCAATCGTGAAGCAATTCTATTTGCATCATTATGATCGCAAAGATTGGGATCAAGAGGCAATGATTGTTTGTTATGAAGCAGCACTAGTTTTCTCGCCTCAAAAGGGAAAATTTAGCAGTTTATATAAAACTAAATTGTTTAATCATGCACGGACCCTGGTACGTTACAATATGGCACGTCGCAGGCAAATCTATAGTCAATCGATTCCGCTAGAAAAGGCGGACATTCAAGGAAGCGTGAATGAACCATGCCGCTCTGAATTATCGATTCCAGTTGATGAGACTTACAATAATTTTGTTAATAGCTTGTCACACGTTGAATTAATTGCATTATTAACCATAATTGGCGAGATAAGTACAGAGTATGCGATTGATCATCTAAATATTGAAGCAATGAAGCTGGTCAGAGCTCGAGCACGAACTTTACAGAAAATGCGGAAAGTGCTTTTTTGATAGCTGATCAAAAGAAAGTGCGGTATAATAAGTAATGTAGAATATTTTAGGAGGTAATTTAAGATGGCAGACGAAATTATTAAGACTGCATTGTTAGACCGTCACATGAAGGAAGCTTTTGACTGGAGTGATTCAGATATGCCAGTTAGAGATGCCCTTTGGGACTACTTTATGGAAAAGAATGGTAGAGATACCATGAAGACGGAAGAAGATATGCTTCCATTTTTGAAAGACTCAGACGATAAAATCGAAGCCTTCGTTAACGAAAATCTTAAGAAGTAAATCCGACTAAAAAACAATGTTCTACGCACCGTGGTCACGCATAGTTTTGACCACTAAGACAGCTACCTTCTCCGGTGGCTGTTTTTTTATACTAAAATTAAGAAAGAATTTTAAAGATGAAATATATAATTGGCATAGACATAGGAACTACTGCGACTAAAGGTGTGTTGTATGGCGAAGATGGAAGTGAAGTAGCTAAATTGGCAATTTCCTATCCATTGATTCAGGAAGAAGCGGGGCAGGCTGAAGAAGATCCACAGCTTATTTTTGACGCGGTACAGAAAATGATTTATCAATTAAGTCAGAAAGCATCTGGTAAAATTTTGGCAATTTCTTGGTCTAGTCAGATGCACAGCTTAATTGGCTTAGGTGAAAATAATAAGTTACTGACAAACAGCATTACTTGGGCAGATAATCGTAGTAGTGATGTAGTGCAGCGGGCAAAAAAGTCGGGCTGGGCAAGAATGATTTATCAGCAAACGGGGATGCCGCCACATCCGATGGCGCCAGTGTATAAATTGCTGTGGCTTAAAGAAGAACAGCCAACACTTTTTGCACAAGTAAAAAAATGGATTAGTATCAAAGAATATATTATTTGGCGCTTAACTGGAAAAATATTAACTGATACAACTATGGCTGCTGGCAGTGGAATGATGAATTTAAAAACGCTGACCTGGGATGAAAAGATATTGGCTCAGATTGGGCTAGATCAAGTTCAATTGCCGACAATTGCTGATCAACAATCTACTGTGGGTAAAATTATTCCAGAATATCGTGCTAAATTGGGTTTAAATGATGAAACTCAAATCGTTTTGGGCGCAAGCGATGGGTATTTGTCAACGATTGGTGTCGGCGTTTTGGATGAGAAAGATTTTGCATTGAATGTTGGCACTTCTGGTGCGGTTAGAGTAATTGCACCGAAGGCAATTGTTGATCAAAAGAATCGCTTTTTCTGTTACCCTGTTGACGCCAAACATTATTTGCTTGGCGGCCCTGTAAATAATGGTGGAATTGTGTTCGATTGGGCCAGAAAAACAATTTTTGGCCCAGATGAAACGGCAGAGGATGTCTTAAATGTGGCACAAACTGCTCCGGCTGGAAGTAATGGATTGTTGTTTCATCCTTATCTTGGTGGTGAACGAGCTCCAATTTGGAATGCTCAAGCACGTGGATCTTTTGTTGGCTTGACGCGAAATCACACTAAACCGCAGATGGCTAGAAGTGTTTTGGAGGGAATTGTTTTTAACTTGCTTGGCGCCTCTCAAGGATTGCTTGATCAAGTGGGACAGCCTCAAGCTTTACGTGTTACTGGTGGCTTTGTGCAAAGTGATTTTGTTAGACAATTAATCGCGGACATTTTTAACTTACCAGTGATTGTAATTAAAAATGAGCAGTGTGGTACCCTAGCAGCTATGTTTTTAGCTAAAACTGCATTAGAAGATAAGCCAGACCTGGAAAAGATTAAAAAGCGTACTGCCGAAAGCCAAGTTTATTTTCCAAATCCCCAAAATGTAGCGATTTATCAAGAATTGATTCTCGTTTATCGAAAAATTGAGCATGAACTTGAAGCCTCTTATGAAGATTTGGCTCAGTTTCAAGATAAGCATCCACAGAAATTTGAGTAAAACAAAAAAGACGCATTGCGTCTTTTTTTCATAGATTGATTAACTATTAAGCATTTTCAATATCTTCAACAATCTGATCAACTGTCATACGATTGTCTTTCAAAATTTCTTTCAAAGGTACTTGATCAGTATAGACACGTTTTTGGCCGTAGTTGAGTACTTTAATATCCTTGTCGCCAAGGTAGGAAGCTACTTTTTCACCAAAACCGCCGTCCAAAATATTGTCTTCAATAGTAACAATAACTTTGTTTTCTTGAGTCAATTTGTCTAAAGCGGCAGTGTCTAAAATATTAGCAGAAACTGGATTTACTAAGCTAGCACCTGTCTTTTCAGCCACCTTTTTACCTAGCATATCGTACATATCACCTAACGCTAAAACAGCAACATCTTTACCTGGTTTAATGTCGTACTTGATTTCTGAATAGTCAACAGCAGTAATTTCTTTACCTTCAGGAACATCTTTGGTAGGCATCTTAATTGCTACAGGATGCTTCTTTTGCTTAATAGCCCATTCCATCATTGCCTTTTCTTCGGCTAAGTTAGTTGGAGCAAGGTAGATCCAGTTAGGCAAGTTAGAAATCATTACTTGATCAAACACACCTAGGTGAGTCTTACTTGTGCCAGAAATGCCACCACCAGCAACCATCATTACAACTGGTAAATCATTAGCGGCAACATCGTGTGATAATTGATCAAATGCACGTTGCAAGAAGGTTGAATTTTCAAATAAAATTGGAGTTGCACCTTCCTTAGCCATTCCGGCAGCGAAGGCAACGGATTCTTGTTCAGCAATTCCTACATCATGGTAGTTTTCAGGATATTTGTTTTTAATTCTGTCTAAGCCGAAAACGCCGGGAATTGCGGCATTGATAGCCATGATCTTTTCACCATTATTGATGTGATCTTCAAGAACATCGAGTGCAATAGAGCTAGCGGTCGGACCTTCAGGCATTGCTACTGTCGTCTTGTCAGTCTTTAAATCGAATGGCATTACCCAGTGGTGTGCTTCTTCGTTGTCGATTGCAGGTTGATAACCTTTGCCCTTGAGAGTGTTGATATGAAGCAAAATAGGGTGATCAACATTTTTAACTGCTTTAAAAGCATCGATCATTGATTGGATATCATTACCATCTGCGACATAACGGTAATCAAAGCCTATTGCAGTAAATGGATTTTCTTTGGTTTCACCATTAGAATCACGTAGTTTCTTTAAAGCAGTAACTAAGCCACCGACGTTATCATCAATTGACATTTGATTGTCGTTTACCACTACAACTAAGTTATGCTTTTCAATTGCAGCGTTGTTTAGCCCTTCATAAGCAAGGCCACCGGTCATTGAACCATCACCAATTAAGGCCATGATGTTTTCATGTTTGCCCATTAAATCGCGTGCTTTAGCCATCCCAGTTGCTAAGGCAATTGAGGTAGATGTGTGACCGACGGCGTAATAGTCATATGGGCTTTCATCAGGGTTGCTATATGGAGTTACATCTTCATAGTGGTCTGGATCAAGCCAAGCGAGTGCACGTCCAGTTAACATTTTGTGCGGGTAAGTTTGGTGGGAAACATCCCAGACAATCTTGTCCTTTGGTGCATCAAAAACATAGTGATAAGCAATTGTAGCTTCAACGATTCCTAAGTCGGGACCTAGGTGACCACCTTCAGCGGCATCTTTTTCTAAGATTAGAGTCCTAATTTCACTGGCTAACTTTTCCATTTCTGGAAGAGATAATTTTTTTAAATCAGCAGGACCAGAAATTTTATTCAATAGATATTCAGGATGTTTATTCATTATTATGTCCTTTCTAACAAGTAGTTACACTTATTATAGATAAGCAAAAATCAAAATAAAAATATTTAGTTGTAATTGAGCTCGATTACTTTTAGTAATGTAAATCAGATTATTGACGTAGGAAGGGGCAACAGTATAAAATACTGAGTAAGTATGTGTTTTTATAAAAGTTTGGAAGTGAGATTATGGCAGTGAAAAAAGCAGCCTTAGCCTGCAGTGTTTGTGGGTCACGCAACTACTCAATCACCGCAAGTAAGAATCGCACTCAGCGACTTGAACTTCAAAAGTTTTGCAAACATTGCGGTAAGAAGACATTGCATAAGGAAACGAGGTAAATAAAGCTAATGATTAAGTTTTTTAAGAGTGTTGGTCATGAAATGAAATTGGTTAAATGGCCATCCGCAAAGCAAAATAGACGTGATACAGCAACTGTTATTACTAGTTCAATTTTATTTGCGGCATATTTAGGTGCACTTGACTGGCTCTTCACTTGGTTGACTCAAAGATTAATGTAATTGCTAGCAGAATTAGAAATTATCAGCGATTCATGCTATAATATTGACAGCTAAAAGAAAACCTCTGTGGGAGGTTTTTTTGTTTACCTAAAATTTAAGGAGAAAAATATGGTCGAAACAGCACAAAAGAAATGGTACGTTTTGCATACTTATTCAGGCTATGAAGACAAGGTTAAGTCAGACTTGTTGTCACGTGCACAAAGCATGGGGATGCAAGACTACATTTTCCGTGTAATGGTTCCAGAAGAAGAAAAAGTAGAAACCGTTCGCGGCAAGAAACAAGAAATTGAAGAAAAGATTTTCCCAGGATATGTTTTAGTTGAAATGGTAATGACTGATGAAAGTTGGTTCATCGTTAGAAACACACCTAATGTAACTGGGTTCGTTGGCTCACACGGTGGTGGTTCTAAGCCATCACCACTTCTTGATGAAGAAGTAACGCGTTTGCTTAAGAATCAAGGTCAACCTGCTAAGAAACCAGTAGTTAACTTTGATATTGGCGAATCAGTAACTATTACTGAAGGTGCATTTAATGGCATGGTAGGTAAGATTACTGATATTCAACCAGATAAGTACAAATTATACGTATCAGTTGACATGTTTGGTCGTGCGACTACTGCTGAACTTGATTATGATCAAGTTAAGAAGCTTGACGAAAACGAATAATATTTAGAATTTTTAGTTGTAATTGTACCCAAACGATGTTATTCTAATACGGTACGTTTATTATTGTGGGAGGAGAAAAAAGGAAAATTCTCCATTTTAACCGCATCACGGAATCAAGGAGGTTTTGACCGTGGCAAAGAAAGTTATTAACGTAGTTAAGTTACAAATCCCAGCTGGCGCTGCTACCCCAGCACCTCCAGTTGGTCCTGCATTGGGTCAAGCTGGTATTAACATTGTTGGTTTTACTAAGGACTTCAATGCTAGAACCGCTGACCAAAAGGGCATGATTATCCCTGTAGTTATTACTGTATATGAAGATCGTTCATTCGAATTCATTACTAAGACTCCACCAGCACCAGTTCTTTTAAAGCAAGCTGCTAAGATCCAAAAGGCTTCTGGTGAACCTAATACCAAGAAGGTTGGTAAGGTAACCAAGGACCAAGTTAAGGAAATTGCCGAGACTAAGATGAAAGACCTTAACGCTGCTGATATTGAAGCTGCTATGCGCATGGTTGAAGGTACCGCTAGAAGTATGGGTATCGAAGTCGAAGACTAATCCTGTTATTTAGGTAACAAATTAGGTGGGAGAGTTAAGAGAAGCTCGTTTGACCACATATACAAGGAGGAAATCACATGCCAAAGCATGGTAAGAAATATTTAGATGCTGCCAAGAAGGTAGACTCAAATAAATTATACTCAGTAGCAGAAGCTATGAAACTTGTTAAGGAAACTTCATACGCAAACTTTGATGCTACTGTTGATGTAGCTTACAACTTAAGCGTAGATCCTAAGCAAGCTGACCAACAAATTCGTGGTTCTATCGTTTTACCAAATGGTACCGGTAAGACCCAAACCGTTGTAGTATTTGCTGAAGGCCCACAAGCTGATCAAGCTAAGGCTGCAGGTGCTGACTTTGTTGGCTCAGATGACTTGGTAGAAAAGATCCAAGGCGGCTGGTTAGACTTTGACGTTGTAGTAGCTACTCCAATGATGATGGCTAAGGTAGGTCGTTTAGGTCGTATTCTTGGACCTAAGGGCTTAATGCCTAACCCTAAGACTGGTACTGTTACTATGGATATCGAAAAGGCTGTTAAGAATGTTAAGGCTGGTCAAGTTGAATACCGTGTTGACCGCCAAGCAGCTATTCACACTCCTATTGGTAAGGTATCATTCACTGAAGACCAATTAGTTGAAAACTTTGACGCATTACGCGACGTTATCTTACGTGCTCGTCCAGCTTCAGCTAAGGGTCAATACATTAAGAGTGTTGCTGTTTCAGCAACCTTTGGCCCAGGGATCAAGCTTGATCCATTAAACTTGGACTAATTTAAAATAGACTATTAAAAGCCTCGCTATTGCGAGGCTTTTTTCTATTCATTGACCTATTATTTTCGAACATGGTATCATAAATTGAACTTACAAATCTATATATTAAGGATAATGTCATGAAAAAGCATTCTATTGGAAAACTAGTCATTATGTTGGTGCTAATGCTAGCTTTTGTTACGGGCTGTGCTAATAATGGTTCTAAAATCACTATTGTTGGTTCAAGTGCAATGCAGCTTTTAGCAGAACAAGCAGGTAATGATTATCGCTTAAGTCATCAAGACAGCAACATTGTCGTGCAGGGTGGAGGATCAGGTACAGGATTGAGCCAGGTTCAAGCTGGTGCAGTCCAGATTGGAACCTCTGATGTTTTTGCCGAAACACAAAAGGGAATTGATGCCAAGAAACTTCGTGATTATAAAATTGCAGTAGTTGGTATTGTTCCAATTGTTAATAAGGGTGTAGGTGTGAAAAATGTTTCGCAAAAGCAATTGAAACAGATCTTCACTGGTAAATTAACGAATTGGAAGCAACTAGGTGGCAAAAATGAAGCCATAACTGTGATCAATCGTTCTAAGGGAAGTGGTACTAGATCTGCTTTCGAAGATATAATTTTACAAGGAACAAAACCAGTTAAGTCGCAAGAACAGGACTCTAACGGTGCCGTTAAAAAGATTGTTAATTCAACGCCGGGTACGATTAGTTACTTGTCCTTTCCTTATGCTCATGATACCAATATTCAAAAGTTGAGTATTAATGGGGTAAAGCCAACTAACAAAAATATTACTACTAATAAGTGGAAGATTTGGTGTTATGAGCACATGTACACTAAGGGTAAGCCCAACAAACAAACTAAAGCGTTTATTAATTATATGTTAGGTGAAAAAGTACAAAAAGATCTTGTACCTAAGATTGGGTACCTCAGTATCAATGAAATGAAAGTAACTCGTAATAGCAAGAATCAAGTTACACAAATAGGAAAATAGTTCATGGATAAGAAGGATAAATTAAAGGAAGTTGTTGATCAAGCAATTGCTAGTCAACACGTTCCACACGTTAAATTAAAAAAGATGGGTCCGACTAGTGTTGATATTGATAAATTAACCAAGCCATCTAAAGAGACTCATCAAGAATATTGGGGCAAGGGTTTAACTTACTTGGCAATTGTTTTGATTATTGTCTTAGTTGTCTCAATTATCGGCTTTGTCGGCTATCACGGCTTGGCTACTTTTGTCAGCGATCATGTTAATGTCTTTCACTTTTTGACTTCAACTGATTGGGACCCGGGTGAGGGCAAGAATCATGTTGGTGCTGCGGTAATGATCGTTACTTCGTTCTTAGTAACTATTTTAGCAGCATTGGTAGCCACCCCGTTTGCAATTGCAATAGCTCTTTATATGACTGAATATTCATCTAAAAAGGGTGCCAATTTCTTACAGTCAGTGACTGAATTATTAGTTGGAATTCCGTCTGTAGTTTATGGTTTCTTGGGATTAACTATCATCGTGCCTGTGATCAGAAAACTATTTGGTGGAACAGGTTTTGGTATTTTAGCAGCTACGTTGGTGTTGTTCGTTATGGTTTTACCAACAATCACATCATTAACGGTTGATAGTTTAAAGGCTGTACCAAGTCATTTTAGAAAAGCTTCAATGGCCTTAGGTTCTACGCATTGGCAGACTATTTATCATGTTGTTTTGCGAGTTGCTACGCCTAGAATTTTGACGGCGGTAATCTTCGGAATGGCAAGGGCCTTCGGTGAAGCTTTAGCCGTACAAATGGTTATCGGTAATGCCGTCTTGATGCCATACAATTTGGTCAGTCCATCAGCAACATTAACTAGCCAATTAACTAGTCAAATGGGAAATACGGTCATGGGAACTTTGCCAAACAATGCATTATGGTCATTAGCATTATTGCTTTTAATTATGTCTTTGGTATTTAATTTCCTAGTTAAGTTAATTGGAAAGAAGGGACAAAAGTAATATGGATGCAAAAAAGAAAGATAAATTAGCTACGGCGATTATCTATATTTTGGTAGGAATTGTTGTATTAATTTTGGCCGGTATCCTAGGTGATATCTTGATTACAGGTATTCCACATTTGTCCTGGCACTTTTTGAGTTCTGAAGCCTCATCATACCAAGCTGGTGGTGGGGTACGTGATCAACTTTTCAATTCAATTTATTTGTTAATTTTGACTACTATTATCTCCTTACCAATTGCTTTAGGAGCAGCAATTTATCTAGCAGAATATGCTAAAGATAATTGGGTGACCAATTTGATTAGAACTACAATTCAAATTCTTAGTTCATTACCATCAATTGTAGTTGGCTTATTTGGTTATTTATTGTTTGTAGTTCAATTTGGCTTTGGTTTTTCAATTATTTCTGGTGCTTTAGCTTTGACCTTCTTTAATTTGCCAATTTTAACTAGCAATATTGAAGAAGCAATCAAGGGCGTCCCACAAGATCAACGTGAAGCAGGATTGGCTTTAGGATTATCTAATTGGAAAACTATTCGCGGAATTGTTTTACCCGCTGCTCTTCCCGGAATTTTAACTGGAATTATTTTGAGTGCGGGCCGAATCTTCGGGGAAGCTGCTGCTTTGATCTATACAGCGGGACAAAGTGGATCAACAGTCAATTATGCGGACTGGAATCCATTTAGTCCAACTAGTCCACTTAATGTAATGCGGCCAGCCGAAACATTGGCGGTCCACATTTGGAAAGTAAATACTGAAGGAATTATTCCTGATGCCACGATTGTTTCAGCAGCTACTTCAGCGCTCTTGGTTATTGTGGTAATCGTATTTAATTTAGGTGCACGTTATTTAGGCAATAAATTGTACCGCAAGTTAACTGCAGCTAAGTAGGTGAAATAATGCAAGATTTAAAACCTAGCTATATTAAAACTTTTGCAAATGATGATTTGGAATTATCAACTGAAGATTTAAGTGTTCTTTATGGCGGTAAGGTACAAAAATTATTTGATGCCAGTCTTCAATTTAAAAAGAACACGATTACAGCTTTGATCGGTGCTTCGGGTTCAGGTAAATCAACATTTTTACGTTCATTAAATCGAATGAATGATCGAGTAGCAACTGTTAACGGAAAAATCTGGTTTCATGGTTTAGATGTGAATAAGCCTAATATCAATGTTTATGAATTAAGAAAAAACATTGGCATGGTTTTTCAGCGGCCTAATCCATTTCCTAAATCAATTAGAGAAAATATTGTTTATGCTTTGAAGGCAGATGGACATAAGGATCGGGCAGAACTTGATCGAGTTGTAGAAGAAAGTTTGCGTGCGGCTGCTTTATGGGATGAAGTTAAAGATAAGCTGGATAAAAGTGCATTAGCATTGTCGGGTGGTCAACAACAGCGTTTATGCATTGCTCGTGCTTTAGCTGTTAAGCCAGAAATTTTACTACTGGACGAACCTGCCAGCGCTTTGGATCCTGTTTCTACTTCTAAACTGGAAGATACCCTTAAGCAGTTGAGGAGTAAGTATACTATGATTATGGTAACTCACAACATGCAGCAAGCCTCAAGAATTAGTGATTATACTGCATTCTTCCATTTAGGACATGCAATTGAATATAATTCAACGGCAGAGATCTTTACTAATCCTAAGGGTAAGATTACTGAAAACTATATTCAGGGAAGTTTTGGATAAAATGACAACAATAATTTCAGCAAAAGATGTACATCTAAGTTATGGCAATTATGAAGCACTGCACGGGATCAGTCTTGATTTTAAGAAAAAAGAATTAACAGCTTTGATCGGTCCAAGTGGTTGTGGTAAATCTACTTTTTTACGCTGTCTTAATCGAATGAACGATGACATCGAAAACATTAAGATCACAGGTGAAATCAAGTTTGAAGGCCAAGATATCTATAATTCTAAAATGGATTTGGTCAGTCTACGTAAAGAAGTCGGCATGGTTTTTCAACAGCCAACCCCATTCCCGTTTTCCGTATATGACAATGTGGCTTATGGCTTAAAAATTGCTGGTGTTAAAGACAAAGAGCTAATTGATCAGCGGGTAGAAGAGAGTCTTAAGCAAGCTGCTATTTGGAAAGAAACAAGGGACAATTTAACTAGAAACGCTCAAGCATTTTCAGGAGGACAGCAGCAAAGAATTTGTATTGCTCGTGCGTTGGCTGTTAGACCTAAAGTTGTTTTATTAGATGAGCCCACAAGTGCGCTTGACCCAATTTCAAGTAGTGAGATTGAAGAGACACTGATGGAACTAAAGCATCAGTATACTTTTATTATGGTGACTCACAATTTGCAGCAAGCAGGACGAATTTCTGATCAGACCGCCTTTTTGATGAATGGCGATTTGATTGAAGCTGGTCCAACTGAAGAAATGTTTATTGCACCTAAGAAACAAATCACAAGTGATTATCTTAACGGTCGTTTTGGTTAAAATTTTGAGGTAAAAAGATGCACGAAATATTTTTGGATGAACTGAAAAAATTAAATACACAATTTATGGAAATGGGTGTCCTCGTCAACGATGATATTGACCATGCTACCCGTGCTTTTGTTGATCATGATAAAAAGACTGCGCAGTCAATGGTTGATGATGAAGAAAAGATTCCTACAGAATCAATTAATATTCAAAAGCAAGCCTTAAAATTAATGGCCTTGCAGCAACCGGTAGCTACTGATTTTAGAGTTGTTATCAGTATTTTAAAGGCCACTACTGACTTGGAGCGAATTGGTGAAAATGCTATGAGTATTGCTCTGGAAACAATCAGAGTAAAAGGTAATCCTCGTATTCCAGAAGTTGAAGAAATTATTTCTAATATGACACATAATGTGCGACATATGTTAATTCAAGTTTTAACTGCTTACGTGCAAGATGATGAAAAAATGGCACGTGAAGTGGCTAGTCGTGATAGCATGATTGACCACGACTATGTAAGAGCTCGTCAATTGATCGTTGATGGAATTGAAGATGATCCTTCGCGTGCAATGGCTTCATCAAGCTATTTTGTAGTTACCCGTTTACTTGAACGAATCGGTGACCACATTGTTAACTTGGCTAGCTGGGTGGTTTATAAAACTACGGGTGAACTAGAAGAACTATCTAATTCAACTGAAAGTGAAACGATTTAAATAAAGTACCGTAAAAAGCGGTGCTTTTTTTGTAATAAAAAACAGTTGATACGCGTGGTGCTAGTTAAATCGTTCTAGACAATATGCCATATTATAAGCTAAAATAGCTATTTCTAGCCGCTGTTGAAAGCCTACTGGACTTCTTGCTCGATTATTCTCAGCGTTGTAATAACTAAGCAAAGAAAAGTCGCTTTCAATGCTTCTTCTAATTGCCATCATCGCTTACTATTGCGTGGACCTTGAAGCCATAATAATAGACTTTCTTGGTTGCTTTATAACCAATATCAGCTACGCCCCGAAAGATCTTGACACGATAATTGCGAACAGGCTGGGAAACTATCAATAATCAAAAATTCTCCAGCTGTCTTTACTTCTTGATTCCAAGCCTGACGGATATAACGAATTAGAGGCAAGAGCATTCGAGCTCGACGGTTAAAACGAGAATGAGATAAGCCAACGAAGAATTTACAGAATCGTCGTTGAGATTCAATTCCAATTTCAGTTTGCCAAATGAGCATCGCTAAGATAGAACTATCAGGAAGCTTGGTCTGATCAACATTTTTACGATGTTTAAGTCCATCAGGCGCATAAAGCTTATATAGCGAGCGACAAATCACATTTAACCGATTAAAACTAACTTGTAAATGGTGAGAAAAACGCTTAAGCTTGAGATAGTTCAATTAGATCAGACTATTTTCTATTTAAATTACTTACAACTTTTATTAACTAAAACGATTTAACTAGCACCACGCGTATAATTAATGAATATTTCAAAAACTGTATTGGCGTTATACCAAACAATTATTGGTGAAAAACAGAAACGCTTAATTAAGACAGCAGATGCTTATTTGGACATTAACTACGGTGATAAAGTTTATCAGATAATTGATCAAGTTAAGGAACGTAATATTCCAATTTTGTCTTTTGGGGATACAGCAGATCAAAACAATACTTACTCAAACTAGACTGTTTTTGGCAATGATCAAGTAGACGAGATGGTGGATAAAATTAATGAAATCATCAATAACCAAAATAAATAAAATTATCTTTTGCATTTTACAGCAAAGCTTGCTATAATAATTAACTGTAAATTCTACCTAAGACTCGGGTGGCATGACGCCTCAAAATCCCGCCGAGGCCAGAAGATGATGAAGATTTTTATGCTCCATGTCTTTCGGCATGGAGTTTTTGCTTTTTTAAGGCCTTATAGAATTTATCAATGTGATCATGGAGGTGAAATAATTTGAGTAAAGCTGCTATTGCTGAAAAAGAAAAGTTCGTTGATGCATTTGCTGAAGAACTTAAAGCTGCTAAGGCAATCTTGGTAATTAACTACCTTGGTTTGACTGTTGAAGAAGTTACTAACATGCGTAAGGAACTTCGTGATAACGATGTTAAGATGAAGGTTATCAAGAACACCTACTTAAGACGTGCTGCTGCTAAGGCTGGTATCGAAGGTCTTGATGATACTTTTGTTGGACCAACTGCTGTTATCTACACTGATAACGCTGATGACGTTACTGAACCTGCACGTATCGTTTCTAAGTACGAAGATGACTTTGACGTTATCGAAATTAAGGGTGGTATGCTTGAAGGTAAGTTGACTTCTAAGGATGAAATCAAGGAACTTGCTGCTATCCCAGGCCGCGAAGGTTTGCTTTCAATGCTTGTTTCTGTATTACAAGCTCCTGTACGCGACTTCGCATATGCTGTTAAGGCTGTTGCTGAATCTAAGGATGAAGACTCAGCTGAATAATAAAGAAATTTATATTTAATATCTAAATTCTAATTTTTCGGAGGATACTTAAATGGCTTTAGATACTGATAAGATTATTGAAGAATTGAAGGGTGCTACCATCCTTGAATTGAACGACCTTGTAAAGGCTATTGAAGACGAATTTGACGTTACTGCTGCTGCTCCAGTTGCTGCTGCAGGTGCTGCAGACGCAGGTGCTGCTAAGTCAGAATTCGACGTTGAATTGACTGAAGCAGGTCAAGAAAAGGTTAAGGTTATTAAGGCAGTTCGTGACATTACTGGTCTTGGCCTTAAGGACTCAAAGGACCTTGTTGATGGTGCTCCTAAGAACGTTAAGGAAGGCGTTTCAGAAGACGAAGCTAACGACATCAAGGCTAAGCTTGAAGAAGTTGGTGCTACTGTAACCCTTAAATAGTTACAGCCCAACTGGGCAACTATGAATAAGCTCTTTGCTATGTGCGAAGAGCTTATTTTTTTGTATAATTAAATTTATGATGAAAGATATAGAAAGAAGACTAACGCCATATCAATGGGTAATGGCCATTTTAGCTATTATTTCGATTTTTTTGATTATTTTAGATTTTGCTGCGGTTATTAATATTGATGAACCGACTAGTAAATGGTTCTGGATCAATAGTGCAATTGTAGTATATTTTGCAATTGATTACTTTCGTGGCTTACATGCAGCAGAAGACAAGAAACTATATTTCAAAACTCACATTTATGACTTGCTGAGTATTATTCCAATGGGGTTATTGTTTATCAGCTTAAATATTTTTAATTTATCTGGGCTGGTATCAGATTTGCGGCTTTTGCGTTTGATTCGATTAGCTGGTTTGATGGGAAAATTACGTAATATTTTTCATACTAATGGCCTACTCTATGTAATCTTTTTGGTTCAGTATAAATTCTTGTGTAAATAGAAATTAGATAACAAAAAAAGAAGGGTT
>NZ_PCYY01000028.1:0-22304 GCF_002553955.1 Lactobacillus sp. UMNPBX12 | reverse complement strand
AAATAAAATTGCTTAAAATCGTTGATAACACTTGACTTAGAGTAGAAAAAAGCAGTAAAAGATATTTCTTTTACAGTAGATCATAGCGATATAGTGGCTTTTCTTGGACTAAATGGTGCGGGCAAGACGACAACTTTAAAGATGATTTTGAATTTAGTTAGTCCTGATCATGGAAAAGTATATTTTGAGGGGAAAGAGATGACCAATAGCAATTTATTGCTCCTAAAAAATACGGGAGTTCTTTTGGAAGGCTCGCGGAATATGTTTTGGTCCTTGTCACCGATTGAGAATTTTATTTATTGGGGTGGCCAACGAGGTTTATCTAGAAAAGAAGCGGAGCATAATGGCCTTCAATTGCTAAAGAAGTTTGGTCTGTTGGATAAAAAAGATACGACGATTACCAGTTTAAGTCGCGGGATGCAACAAATAGTAGGGATCTGTTGCGCAATGATTGCGCAGCCAAAATTACTGATATTAGATGAGCCGACCTTAGGGTTAGATCTTAAATCAGCTCAAATAGTAATTAATATTTTGAAAGAACTAAGTGCCGATGGCGTGGGAGTCTTGATTACTACTCATCAATTAGATTTTGCTCAAAAAGTGGCTAAAAAGATCTTACTGATTAATCATGGTGAGCTGGTGTTTTCAGATAATATGAAAGAAAGCTTGGCTAGGTTGAATAAACAGACCCTTTTAGAACTAACCCTAACACGTTCACTTACTTTAGAGGAACAAGAAGAAATATCAACTTATTGTAATTTGACGAAAAAGCAGATGAACTGCTATCAACTAGAAGTTAAATCTCAAAAAGCTTTGCCGCAAGTATTTAATTTATTAGGGAAGTTACCAGTTCGTCAGATTCAAACTAAAGAGAGAAATCTGGAAGACGTTTTTGAATACTACACGGAGGAAGGATAATGACAAGTTTTAAAGCTGAAATTTGGCGGCAGGTATGGCTATATAAAAGATATTCATTTAATTATTTCTCAGATTTTGTGCTGTTGATCATGATGTTTATGGCAATTTTCTTTGGCGGTGCTCTGCTTGGCGGCGGTGTACTAGGAACATCACTGAATGCTCTAGTCATCGGCTATATTTTGTGGACTTTAATTCAAAATACTATTAGTCAAATGGGAATGTCTTTAACTAGTCAAATGCAAAATGGTATCTTAGAGCAACAATTTTTGATGCCAATCTCTACTAGAAGACTTTTCTTTAATAAAAGCTTAGTCAATATTATTGTTTCAACAGTACAAGCGATTTTGGCATTATTAATCATTATGATGCTCACTGATCATTGGATTAAATTCTCTATTATTTTAGTTATTCCTTTCGTATTAGCTTTAGTAACTACTATTGGTTTAGGATATCTGGTTGTGAGCTTGATTTTGCATTTTAAGAGAATTGGTAGTACTTTGGTGATTTTTCAATATGTATATTTGGGGGTCTTACTGACTAATTTTGAACATTTTTCTTTGGGTATTAAATACTTATCTTGTCTGTTGCCTATTTTTCCTATGGTTAGCTGGATGAGACTGTCTGTTAACCAACATGGATATAGTCTAGGCTTCTACTTAGGTGCTTCTTTGTTTAACGCTGTGCTTTGGTTAGCAATCGGATTGGTCATGTTTGAAATTACTAATCGTAATGTGAGAAAAAATGGATCGCTAGCATTATACTGATAGATATAAATTGATGAATAAGAGAAAAAATATGATCACAACAAAAATAATTGACTTCCAACATAAAGCGGATATTAATATTCCTAATGAACCATTTAAATTATTGGGGCGAATTTTAGTTTCTTATAATAATGGTAAATGGGATTATCAGTTAAAGAAGTATCCATCAGAAAAAGTTACAGAGATGTGTTTTCCTGATGAAAATTACGACTATGAGGCAATGAAAGACAGTGTATTTGTCGGAGCCTATGATGATGAAAAATGTGTAGGCTTAGCGATTCTGCAACCAGGCTTTTTCAAATATATGTATTTGTACGATCTCAAGGTAAATCAAGAATATCGTGGCCAACATATAGGGCAGATATTAATAACTAAAGCAAAAGAAATTGCCAAGGAGAAGGGCTACGCAGGTCTGTACACACAAGGGCAAGATAATAATCCTGGTGCATGTTTGTTTTATTTGCATACAGGCTTCTATATTGGCGGAATAGACACTAATGTTTACCGCCATACTAAGCAAGCAGGTAAGGCGATATTATTTTCTATTGTGAAGCTGAGTAAGTATTCTAAGAAAACTGAAATATCGTATTGACGCAGGTGGGATAAACGGGTATAATTCTACTAGTTGAGAACAAGAAGAAGCACCCGCTTCTCGCCTAAGTTAAGTAAACCTCTAGGCTGATCGATAATTTCTGTTGATTAAAGGCGGGTATGATTCTTATAACCCGCCTTTTTCTTGTCCTCAAATTAACACGGAGGTGAACAGTTATACCAAGAAGTTTAATCCTAAACGAAAAAATTCGCGCTCGCGAAGTTCGTTTAATCGATGAAGATGGTCAGCAGGTTGGTGTGATGAGCAAGAGTGATGCTTTGCGTCGTGCAAGCGATGCGGGGCTTGATTTAGCTTTGATTTCTCCAAATGCTAAGCCACCTGTAGCACGTATCATGGATTACGGGAAGTACCGCTTCGAACAACAAAAGAAGCTTAAGGAAGCCCGTAAGAATTCCAAGATAGTCAGTGTCAAAGAAATTCGTTTGAGTCCAACTATTGAAGGTAACGACTTCGAAACTAAACTTAAGCACGTTCGTAAGTTCATTTCTAAAGAAGGAGCTAAGGTTCGCGTCTCAATTCGTTTTAGAGGTCGTGCCATCACTCACAAGGAATTAGGTCAACAAGTACTTGAAAAAATGGCTGAAGCAACCTCAGACATTGCTAATGTAATTAGTAAGCCTAAGATGGAAGGTCGTTCAATGTTCTTGATGCTTGCACCTAAGAGTGATAAGGACAAAAAGAAAAAGTAGTTAATTGGAGGAAATAGAAATATGCCAAAGATGAAAACACACCGCGCTTCTGCTAAGCGTTTTAAGAGAACTGCAAATGGTGGTTTAAAGCGTCACCACGCATTTACTGGTCACCGTTTCCACGGTAAGACAAAGAAGCAACGTCGTCACTTGAGAAAAGCTGCTATGGTTTCAAAGAGTGATATGAAGCGTATCAAGCAAATGGTTGCTCAAATGCACTAATACTTGTTCTTAATTAAGACAGACTATAGTAGGAGGAATTTTAAATGCCAAGAGTTAAAGGTGGAACAGTAACACGTCAACGTCGTAAGAAGATCATGAAGCTTGCCAAGGGTTACCGTGGCGCAAAGCACATGCAATTTAAGGCTGCAAGCACTCAATTATTCGTTTCATACAAGTACGCATTCCGCGACCGTAGAAGACGTAAGAGCGAATTCAGAAAGTTATGGATTGCTCGTATTAACGCAGCTGCAAGACAAAACGACATCTCATACTCTAAGTTAATGCACGGCTTGAAGTTAGCTGGTGTTGACATGAACCGTAAGATGTTAGCTGATATTGCTTACAACGATTCAAAGACTTTTGCGCAATTAGCAGAAACTGCTAAGAAGGCTTTGAACTAATCACAAAAGAAATAAGCTGGGGAAATTTTCCTAGCTTATTTTTTTATCTATTTTTGAATTAATGCCCGTAATCTGATTTTTTCATCTGGCGTGGTAAAGGCTGCGTCAACCGCGTTGAGATAAAGAGTGGTTTCTTCTTCAGGAGTTAAGGCAGTTTTTTCTTCAAGTAGCTGGTATTCATGCGGTAAATTGGTATTGGAAACGGTCATATCGTCAGAATTTAGCGTGACTTTCATTCCCATGTGCAATAATTTTTTAATAGGGTAAGAATCGATCTGATCAAAAGCCTTAGTGTTCATATTTGAGGTGGCACAACATTCCAATATGATTTGGTGATCAATCAGATATTGGGTAAGTGCTGGATCTTCAGTGCAGCGAATGCCATGGCCGATCCGTTTCGCGCCAATTTTTAATGCTTGACGGATTGAATCAGGTCCTGCAGCCTCACCAGCATGGATGGTATAAGGAACGTGTAATTCTTGGGCACGATTGAAAAAATGCTGGTAGTTAATGTTAGGGATCGGGCCTTCCGCACCAGCTAGGTCAAGGCCAACAACGCCATGACCTAAAAATTCTTTCGCTAGCTCAACCGTTTCCATGTTTTCTTTTTCATTGTGGGCGAAGCGCATCAAACAGAGAATTAAACCAGCGTGTAATTCAGGCTGATCTTTGTCTGCTTTTGTTTTTGATAAAACTTCGTAATACCGCTGACTGCTGCAGCGATTACTTGTCTTTGCGTTAAACCATTTTTAGTATGTAATTGCGGTGCAAAGCGGATCTCGGCGTAGACTAGACCTTGTTGTTTTAATTCGCAAAGAAGATCAAACACAATCATCTCCAGATCATGCTTTGTCTGCATTAACTGGTTAGGTAAGTCAAACTTTTCCAAAAATTGTTCCAAGCTAGCGCAAGAATTATCAACTGACAATTCTTGCCGCAATTTTTGATCAGTTAACTGTGGCATGTGATGTTCCTGCATTAACTTCTTAACAGTAGCAACTGGGACAGAACCGTCGAGGTGAAGGTGTAAATCGATGAATTTTCTCATGGTGATCCTTTCTATTGATTGATGATTTTGCTTAAATTGTTTAGTATTGTAACACTTTTTCATCAGAAAAAAACAAAAATTTCTAAAGCAAACCCATTTTTGATATGATATAAGGTGATAAAAAATGGAGGAAACTAACAGTTAAAAGATAGACAAGATACAAAGATCTGTTCAGAAATATAAAACATAGAAGCAGGTCAAAAACTAAAAATTTAATATTTTGTTCGCTTGTATTTATTTCACTCTTTGCTAAATTTATGTTTGTATTGGGGGTGAAACAAATGATCAAGGCTCAAGTAGTCGAATTAAAACCTAACAAGACCATGCAACAAGAGCTGGATAAGCTTTGTGATTATCGCAGATATTGCTGGAATCAAGCTTTAGCCACTTGGCAAGACATGTATGAAGCACGAACCTTAGATAAGGATAATAATCCCAGTCCAAATGAGCGCAGAATACGTGATGAGCTAGTCGATAATAAGGCAGACTGGCAGTTTGCTCTGTCTGCTAGATGCTTGCAATTAGCAGTCAAAGATTTGGCTAATGCTTGGAAGAATTTCTTTGATAAGGCACAGCCTGATTGGGGAAAACCACATTTCAAATCAAAGAAAGCCCCGCGACAAGGCTTTAAGACTGACCGGGCTAAAGTGGTTAATGGTAAGCTACGCTTAGACAAGCCCAGAGGCATTAAAACCTGGTTCGATATTCCAACATATGAAGCTTTAAAAATGAAGCAAATTAAAGTTGCTAGTGTCTTTAGAGAAAGAGGACATTATTATGCCGCTCTTTCTTATGAAGAAGAAACTTTGGTAAAGCCTAGAACAGGTAGAAAGACAGCTGTTGATGTTAATGTGGGACATTTCAACTACACTGGGGGCAAAATCAATGTTTTGCCATCAAGATTGCAAAAACTATACAAGCGCATTAAGCATTATCAGAGAATGCTGGCTAAGAAAAGACGGGCTAATGGCAAGTTAGCTGGCCAAAGCAATAATTACGTGCAAGTGAGAACCAAACTGCAACGTGATTATCGTAAAGTAGCCAACATTCAAAACGATCTTTTGCAAAAATTCACTACAAAATTGGTTAATAATTATGATCAAATAGTGATTGAAGACTTAGCCGTTAAACAAATGATGATGACGCACGTCGCTTCAAAAGGCATGCAGAGATCATTATTCAGTAAGTTTAGACAGATATTGACTTATAAATGTGAGTGGTATGGCAAAGAATTAATCTTGGCTGATAAAACATATCCATCAACCCAAAGATGTGCTAATTGTGGTTATGTTAAAAAAGGTGATGAAAAAATCACTTTGCAAGGCAACCAAAAACATCACACTAAGCACAATGAGTATATTTGTTATGAATGCGGTTATACTAATGATCGTGATGATAATGCAGTGTTAAATCTTTTAGCTTTAGCAAAATAATGAAAACGGGGCTGGCTAAGCCCTTAAGCTGCAAGAGTTAGTCAATGCGATTATTCCTAGATTGGAATATTGGAATACTAATGATGACAGCAGTAAATAAAGCGAAGAAAGGAAGGACTATATTTCTTTCTGATATGTAAAAAATATACATTCTTATACATATTTCTATGTTTTATATAGCAGTGTTGATATGCTTTTTAGACCAAAATATACAATTGATACGATTTACAATCTGGACCCCCAGAAGTTGAATGAAATGGACATTAAGGCGGTTTTTTCGGACCTAGATAATACATTGCTCGCCTGGAATAAATTTGAAACTGCCAAAGAAATGGATAATTTTAATCAAAAGTTAGCCAAGGCGGGAATCACTCTCGTGGTCATTTCTAACAATAATGCTCAAAGAGTGGGCAAGGTACTTGATCCTTACCATATCGAATTTGTCGCTAAGTCACGTAAGCCATTGCCATTTGCGATCACCAAGAAGCGCGAAGCAATGCATTTGCAAAAAGATCAGGTTATGATGGTTGGCGACCAACTAATCACTGACATGCAAGCAGGGAATTTGGCCGGCGTGAAGACTGTTCTAGTTAAGCCATTAGTTGAAACTGATAAGTGGAATACGAGAATCAATCGTTTCTTTGAAAAAATTATCTTTTTCTTCCTGGGTTTATCACATCGAGTAACATTTAAGAAGGAGCTATCAAATGGATGAGGATATTATTTGTATCGGCTGCGGTGCCAAGCTGCAATCCGATGATCCTGAAAAAGCAGGTTATCTGCCAAAAAGTGCACTAGATAAGGCAAAGCAAGAAGAAAATGCGGATGTTTATTGTCAACGTTGTTTTAGATTACGGCACTACAATGAAATCATGCCAGTTGATTTAAACAATGATGATTTTTTGGCTTTGCTTAACTCTTTAGGACAAAAGAAAGCTTTAATTGTTAATGTAGTTGACTTATTTGATTTTTCAAATTCTTTGCTATCATCATTGAAGCGTTTTGTTGGAAATAATGATTTTATTTTAGTTGGTAATAAATTTGATCTATTTCCTAAAAACTCTAAGCAAAGTAAGATTAAGGATTGGATGAGACAAGAAGCTAACCGAATGGGGCTTTATCCTAAGGAAATCTTCTTGGTTTCAGCTAAAAAGAAGTTGAACTTGGAAGATTTGATCGCTTATATTAATAAGCAATCGCAAGACAAAGATGTCTATTTTGTAGGGACAACTAATGTTGGTAAGTCAACTTTAATCAATGCCATTATTGACATGATGGGTGATATTCAAGACCTGATCACCGCTTCACGCTTTCCTGGAACTACTTTAGACAAAATTGAAATTCCTCTAGAAAATGGTCACTTTTTGATTGATACGCCCGGGATCATGACCGAGAATCAATTGGCTACGCACTTAAATGCTAAGGATTTGGAGCTGGTCTCACCTAAGAAGCCTTTAAAGCCAGCTACTTACCAATTATTGCCTGGTAATACTTTATTCTTAGCTGGTTTGGGACGGATTGATTATCTCAAGGGCGAATCGACTAGCTTTACTGTTTACGTTGCTCGTGGAATGTATATTCACCGTACTAAGACAGCTAATGCGGATGACTTTTATAAAAAGCATAAAGGTGAATTGTTATCCCCACCAGCTGCAGATGATGAAATGGCACCACTAAAGGGTCAAGAATTTAGAACGGAATATAAGAGTGACCTTTTATTTGGTGGAATTGGTTTTGTGACTGTACCCAAGGGATGCGTTGTTAAGACTTACACACCAGATGGGATTGGTTTAGGTATTCGTCGTGCATTGATTTAGAGGTTTGCATATGGTTAATCCAAAATGTATTGAAAAAATGCCAACTGCTAAAATTGAAGCAGAATTGGAACAAGAACAAGGTAAAGGTCGTCAGATTGGGATTATGGGTGGTACCTTTAATCCGGTGCATATTGCGCACTTGGTAGCGGCAGAGCAAGCAATGACTAAGTTGAAGCTGGATGAGGTCTGGTTTATTCCGGATAATATTCCACCGCATAAAAATGCGCCGCTGACTTCTGCTAAAGATCGGGCAACGATGCTGGATTTAGCTACGCGCGATAATCCTAAGTTTAGGGTAAAACTATTGGAATTGTTCCGAGGCGGCGTTTCTTATACTGTGGATACTATGCGTTATCTCAAGGAAAAAGCACCTCAGAATGACTATTATTTGATTATGGGCAGTGATCAGGTTAACAGTTTCCATACTTGGAAGGAAGCTCCGACCCTGGCTAAGCTAGTAACATTGGTCGGAATTCGTCGTCCAGGTTATCCACAAGATCCGCAATATCCCATGATTTGGGTTGACGCACCAGATATTCGCCTAAGTTCGACTGCTATTCGTCGCAGTGTCGCAACTGGCACTTCAATTCGTTACTTGGTACCAGAAGCCGTCAGAGAATATATTGAAGAAAAGGGGCTTTACCTTGACGAAACTAATTTTTAAAAATACTTATTCACCATTCTCTAGTGAACAAATTGTTGCTAAAGAAAAGGCAAACATGAAGAAAAAACGTTTTGAACATTGTGTTCGTGTTAGTGAAACTGCACGTAAGTTGGCTAAGTTAAATGGATATGATGAAGAAAAAGCAGCCTTAGCTGGCTTTGTTCATGATTATGCCAAGCAGGTACCGGTAGAAGAGTATCGTAAGGTAATTAAGGAACAGGATTTTGATCCAGATTTGCTTAATTGGAATCGGGCCATCTGGCATGGCATTGTGGGGACTTTCTTTATTGAACGTGATTTAAAAATTAGGGATCCTGAAATTTTAACTGCCGTACGTCGTCATACGACTGGTGATACTAAGATGACTACATTAGATAAAATTATCTTTGTAGCTGATTTTATTGAACCCGGACGAGATTTTCCAGGAGTTGAAGAAGCGCGCAAAGTTGCTTATGCTAGTCTTGATGAAGGGGTAGGCTATGAATTGCAGCACACCTTAGAGTTTTTAATTGAAAATAAAAATAAAGTATATCCTCGTACTTTAGAAGCATACAATGTATGGGGAATTAAGTAATAAAAAGGAGAAAAATATTGACTAGTCAAGAAATTTTAGATTTTACTACCCAAGCAATTAGTGACCGTCATGGTGAAGATACTGAAGCTTACGATATGCGTGGAATCAGTATTTTAGCTGATTACTATGTCATTACCAGTGCAGGCTCTAATCGTCAATTACATGCGATCGTTAACTCAATTGTTGATGCGGCTCACGAAAACAACTACACTGACTACCGTATTGAAGGTACCAGAGATTCTAACTGGCTTTTGCTCGATTTAGGTGATGTTGTAGTCAACGTCTTTACTAAGGAAGCACGTGAATTTTATAACTTGGAAAAGCTATGGGCTAACGGTAAGCAAGTTGAATTGAAGGAAGATTAAGCAATGAGTGTTGTTGGGATTATTGCGGAATTTAATCCTTTCCATAGTGGACATGAGTTCTTGCTAAATCAAGCACGCTTGGTTGCTGGTAATGATCCAATTGTGGTGCTCATGTCTGGTAACTACGTGCAACGTGGTGAGATGGCGATTATGAGCAAGTGGGAGCGGGCTAAGGTGGCTTTACAATCTGGTGCCGATTTGGTATTTGAAACACCATTTTCAACGGTAGTGGAACCAGCTGATCTTTTTGCTCTCGGAAACATTGAACAACTTGCTAAATTAGGCGTAACTGATTTAGTCTTTGGTGTAGAAGATGCTAACCTGAATTTTGCTTATTTGGGCAAAAGAATTGCGGAAATTCCCCAGAATCACATGGATTTTAGAGATTATAGCCAAACTTATTCAACACAATACAACCAAATGGTAGCGCATGAAGTAGGCTATGAAGTTAATCAGCCAAATGCTATTTTGGGGCTAGCGTATTCAGTAGCTAATCATAATTTAGGTTCACCATTAAACCTGCATCCGGTCAACCGAATTGGAGCAGGACATGATGACCTTTTACAAAGAGAAAAAGTTGTCCAAAGTGCCAGTGCGATTCGAAACTTATTATTGCATGGTGAAGATACAAAAAATTTAAAGTATTGGATGCCTAAAGCAGAAGCAATGGTGTTAGCTGAGCAGAAAATTTATCCTAATTGGAATTTGCTATACCCATTTTTGAAGTATCGAATTGAATCATCTTCAGTTGAAGAATTGCGTCATATTTATCAAATGAGCGAAGGGCTTGAATATAAGATGAAACAAGAGATTCATTTAGCCCGCGATTTTACAGAATTTTTGCGGCATATCAAGTCCAAGCGTTATACTTATTCCCGTTTGCGCCGTTTGAGCTTATATACTTTGCTTAATGTCACTCAGGATGATATATTGGCTAGCTTTAATCATGAGTCTTTGATGCTCTTAGGCTTTAGTAAAGTGGGACGCAAATATTTAAAGCAGCAGCGCAAGGAATTTCAGACAGAAATCGTCTCTAAAGTTGATAAAAGAAGTGCTAAGAACGGCTCTTTAGCTTTACAAGTTAGGGTAGACCGTTTATTTGAACAAATAATGGGCGTTGATCAAAACTTTGGTCGACGGCCAATCGAGGTGTAAAAATGTTAGAACTTAGTTTTTCTAGGATTCAAAATTCTAAGGAACCATTAACTCACATTGAACGTGATTTGGAAATGCGTCCAGAATTTTTTAAGCGTAGTAAAGATCTACTAATTGATGCGAAAAATGTAAAAGTGAGCGGTGACTTATTCTATCAAGAACCATTTGTGACTGGCAGTTTTCATGTGACCGCTGATCTGGTTGTGCCATCAAGCAGAAGCCTTAAGCCGGTAGACTATCATGAAGATTTTACTTTTACTGAAAACTACCTTGATCGTAAGCCAACCAAGGAAGAATTGGAAGAAAACGATACTATTGTACAAGTTGAGAATGACCAAATTGACTTGCAAACAGCGGTAGAAGATAATATTTTACTCCATATCCCAACTACTATTTTGACTCCTGAAGAAAAAGAAAAGAATATTTTCCCAGAGGGTCAAGGTTGGGAAGTTGTTTCTGAAGCCTCTTTTGAAGAAGGCAAGAAGAACCAAGTTAACCCAGCTTTTGCTAAATTGAAGGTCTTGCTTGATGGGCAAGATAATGATAAGGACAATAAAAATAAATAATAAATGTAATTGAAAAATATGGTGGACAATCAAAGAAAATTTTTACTTTGATTGTTTTTTAATCTTGTGTTAGAAGCAATTTTAAAGTATCCTTTAATTATAAAAACATTTTTTAATTAATTTATTAGTATTAGAAAACCAAATTGATCTACGAGGAAATGAATTAACATGGCAAAAATTCTAATTATTGAAGATGAAAAGAACTTATCTCGCTTTGTCGAGCTTGAATTGCAACATGAAAATTACGAGACTGTTGTTGAGAATAATGGTCGTAAGGGATTAGAAGATGCATTGAGTCAAGACTTTGATGCTATCTTGCTTGACTTGATGTTACCTGATTTAAATGGGTTGGAAATTGCACGTCGTGTTCGTCAAGTTAAGACTACGCCAATTATCATGATGACTGCACGTGATTCAGTGATCGACCGTGTTTCTGGTTTGGATCATGGCGCTGACGATTATATTGTTAAGCCTTTTGCAATTGAAGAACTTTTAGCTCGTCTTCGCGCAGTGTTACGTCGCGTTAAAATCGAAAAGGACGCATCAAAGGTTACTGTTGCTAAGCAAAAGATTGTAAAATTTAAGGATTTGACAATTGAAACTGCTAACCGAATTGTGCACCGTGGTGATGGCAAGGCAATCGATTTAACTAAACGCGAATACAACTTATTAATGACCTTGATTGAAAATAAGAACAACGTAGTTAGTCGTGATCAATTATTGAACAAGATCTGGGGTCCAGAATCTAATATCGAAACTAACGTAGTTGAAGTTTATGTACGTTATTTACGCAATAAGATTGACGCTCCAGGTCAACCATCTTACATTAAGACGGTTCGTGGTACCGGTTATATGGTAAGAGATGAAGATGATGATCAAGAATAAAGACGAGGAAAAAGAGGCCAAGCACTCATCGCTAATTGTGCGATGGGTTAGTATCGTTGCATTAACGATTACGGTCTCTTTTGTCATATTTTCAGTTGTTGCCTATCAAATTGTTAGTCATCAATCGATGGAACAGCAACAAGAGACATCTAATAATGTAGTTACCACGATGGACCGGACATTAAGTTCTATTCAAGATGAGCTAGAGATCTCAAATGTAATTCCTGCTCTGTCACCGTCTACCAGACGTATTTTGAGGGGCGGTCCTGCTATTAGCAAAAAAGATACAGAGAATAAAGCATTTAGTGATAGCCTGATTTCATCGATTTCGAATCCAGATATTAATGTAGCAGTTTACAACAAACATGATGAAATTGTTTTTACTAATGGTAATTCTGCACCTAAGCTAAAAGAATTTGCCGGCAACCAACTTGAAGAAGTAGTAAACCGAAAAAAAGGCAAAATGCTTTTAACCTACCAGAAAATCTATTCTGAGGTAAATGGCAAATTAACTGGCTATGTAGTGGTTTCTAATAGTATGACTTATTACAATAGCTTGATGAGTAATTTGCTTCATTGGATGGTAATTATTTCACTGATTGCAATAATTATCTTCATTGCAATTTCTTATATTTTGGTTGTTAATGTAGTTCGGCCAATTAAGACGATGTCTAAGGTGGCTAAGGAAGTTAATGCTGATCCTAATAGTGAGGCTAGAATTAAGGAACTACATCGAGATGATGAGTTAGAAGAATTAGCTACTTCGATTAATCAAATGCTAGACCGGATGCAAGGTTACATTGAGCAACAAAAGCAATTTGTTGGTGATGTCTCACATGAATTAAGGACACCAGTGGCAGTAATTGAAGGGCATTTGAACCTGCTTGAAAGATGGGGCAAGGATGATCCGCAGATTTTGGATGAATCAATTAAGGCTTCGTTGCAAGAAGCTGATCGGATGAAACATTTAATTCAGGAAATGCTTGATTTAACTCGAGCCGAGCAAATCGATGTTCAATATCCGTATGAAGTAAGTGATGTTAATGAAATCATCCGCAGAGTGGTCGCTGATATGGCAATGGTTCATCCTGACTTCAAGATTCAGCTGGATGAGGATGATTTACCTGATGATACAGAGATTCAAATGTATCACGGTCATTTGGAACAGTTGCTAGTAATTTTGATCGATAATGGAATTAAATATTCGACTGATCGCAAGCAGATTAATGTTTCAGCTGGTGTAACTAAGAAGAATGTTAATATTATTGTGCAAGACTTTGGTGAGGGGATTTCTGAAGAAGATCAAAAGAAAATCTTCAATCGCTTCTATCGTGTGGATAAGGCTAGAACCCGTGAAAAAGGTGGCAATGGTTTAGGTCTATCGATTGCACAAAAATTAGTTGCTAGTTATAACGGAACAATTAGTGTTGAATCTGTTGAGGGTCAGGGCAGCCAGTTTAAATTGAAGTTCCCTCGGTTGACTAAGAAAAAAGCCGCTAAGTTAAGAAAATTAAATGAGAAGAAACAAATGCCTAAGAGTAATCTTGAGGCATAAACAAAATCCTATTAAATCAAGGTTTGGGTACCAAGATTTAATAGGACTTTTTTTCTCTAGAGGCTTAGGTATTAGAAAATAAGAAATAAAATGCTCCGAAAATAATTATAATTTTTATTAATTTAAGCGATATAATTAGCTAAAAATATTTAAACTTAAGGGATGTGACATAATGAAAGAACGCATTTTTTCAAGGAAATTCTGGCAGAAAGTTTTTAACTATCAATTGATTATCTGGTTTCTCTTGATGATTAGTTATACTTTTTCTCAGCGGAACAATCATTTTTATTTTATAGGGGATTTGTTCAATCTAGCTTTTAGTACGGTGATCATGGGATTGAACTTTTACGTGCAATTTAAAAAGGATTCCAGCAAGACTAATACTCAAATTGTTCGCTGGCTGACCATAGTAATTTTTCCTTTCAATTTTTGCTAAATTTGGCATATCACTGGGAATTTTTTGCTAAAAAACCTGCCGGCTATCGAGATTCTATTAGTATTACTGCTATGGGCGGTTTATATTTTCTTGCTAGTTCCAATTGCAGTTGTACATATAGATTCCCAAAGTATCGCATCCCTGTTGCAATCTATGGTTCAGCAATTTTGTTCGGCCTTAGTCATTTAAGTAATTTTGGCTGGCATGGAGAAAGTTTTACTGCAACAATTGCACAAGTTATTGGCGTAATGGGGAGCGCCTTTATCTGGGCAGAATTGTATCTCTATACAGGAAAACTATGGTTGCCGATGATCTATCACTTTTTAATGGATTATATTTCTGATTTGCAATCTGGTTGGAATTCTGCTGGCTGGTCTTGGAATGGCGAAATCACTGATTATATTTATACTGTATTAATTGTTGACGTTCCATTGCTATTCTCAATTTGGATGCTTTTCGGTAAAAGAAGGCAAGTAATGGAAGATAATACAGATTTGATTTTGAATCTAAACGGTAGGCAAAGCATGATTTAGCAGTGACTTATATTAAAGGGACTATAATGTATATGCAAGGGTAAAATAATTAAGAGAGGTCATAAATTATGAAACTTAAGAGAATTGTATTAAGTATTGTGGCTGGAACTGCGCTTTTTGTTCCTGCAGCTTTAGCGGGTCAAAATCAATTAACACCGGTAGTTCGGGCAAGTACTCTGAAGAATAAGATTACAACTGTTAAGAGCTATACCAATCCAACTTTGTATAATAAGAATGGTAAAGAGCTAGGTAGTCAAGATCGGATAAATTTTAAGAAACCGATCAATTTTTATGGTCAACCAATTGTTATTCAGGGACCCAGGGTCAGTGCTTTTATTAATCTTAATGGGATGCCACAAGCTATTGTTAATGGTGAAACCTATGCAGATTTAGGTGATGGTGGTTATGTCAACATGAAATCGGTTGGTAGCTATAACTGGAATAATAATGAGATCGGAATTATTAAAAACACCTATATTTACAATAGCAAGGGTAATCGTTTATCAACTTATCGCGGTGGCAAGGCTTATTTAACTAAAGGTAGCAAGATTAAATATGCTGGTAAAAGTTGGACTAATTATCCTGATTCATATTTTAATTTAGGTGATGGGACGTATTTAAAGTCTAATAACGTTAATACCATGAATGGAAAAGGCGTTTTGAAGCTGAATGCTAACACTGCTATTTATAATAAGAATGGTAAGCGTATTAGCTTTAATGGACAACAGGTTTTTCCTAAATACTCAATTATAAATTATGCTGGTAAGCGTCGTACTAAGACACAAACTGACGATTACTATTACACAAACTTAAGTGGTAGTAAATCATATGCAATTAAGAATTATAAGATTAAAGGTCAAGACTATTATTACATTGGCAGAGGTGCTTATATCAAGGCAATGAATGTTGGTCGCATCAATGGCAATCCGGTATTTCGTGATGGCGGTGCAACTACGATTGTTCCGCAGACAGATTTGTACATCTATAATTCTAAATTAAAGAAAACCAAACAATCTGTTAAGAAAGGACAAAAGATTAGAGCTTTAGATCCAGTTGTTCTTGGTAGTGGTGATATTGCCCAACTATTTTACAGAATTAAGGGAACATCTAACTATGTTTCCTGGGGTGATTATAGTGAGTATGGTTTTGAAGATGATGAGCACGTGGGCTACTTCAACTTTCGTGTTAGATTAAATCCTGTTAAAACTATTGAAAATGCCGCTACACGGGCCGCTGAAGAATCAGATTAATTGGGAGTGAAGACGTTATCCATTTGGATAGCGTTTTTATTAGATTATAGGAAGAGGATAAAAGTTCTTGGTGTTGATGTTTATACATTGCTGAATAGATTAGTAGTAATACTACGATTTACGATTGTTGGAGAGTTCGATGGAATAGGAGACAGCTCAATGATTAATGATTTACTTTCTGAAATTAGAATCGATTTTTGGCGTGACATAGGGTTAATTATTAATGATGAAAAGCTTTTTGATCGGGTAACTGCTAATTATGGCTATCATGAAATTATGTATCAAAATATTGATCATTTTTTCATAGAAACTAATGACGATGATTTCATTAAACCTAAGCGAAAAACAACGTTTGAAGAAATTTATGATTTCTATTGCCTAGATCAACATATAAAAAATGTGATGATGATCAGTCTGCAATTGTTTGAACAAAGCTTCAAGGTAGCCCTTGCAGAAACAGCTCTTATTGAGAATGGTAAAAATTTCACCAGAAATCTTAATCCACGAACAATTCATCAAAGGCAGTTTCTAAATGAAAAATATCAATTAAAAGATGGGCGAGTAATTCACCGCGGTGATGTGAAAGCGCGCATGCGGCATATTAAGCAAAACTATCTTGAGCCATATGAGGGATATACTGAGGCTCATGGTGAAGCAGGGATCGGACTGATTATTAAAGAAATGTCATTTGGTGTTGCAACGAATTATTTCTTTTTAATGCCCATCAAAGCCAAAAAGATTGTTTTAACACGTGTGTTTAAAGAAAAGATAACTCTCCGTCAATTTGAAGAATGGCTAAATGAAATTAGATATTTTCAAAGACGAGCTGCCCATAACTTCTCGCTGTTGATTATCAAGGAAAAACGGCAATTTTTGTATAAATTAGTACTGAATAATTTGCACCAGCTGGCAAATCAAGAACCATGTGAATTAGCTGAGGAAAGAATCAACAAGATTGTTCAAGATTATTTGACGAAGTATCCAATTGAAAAAGATTTTTTGAATAAAGTTTTTATGGAGAAAAAGGATTAAGTTGAAGTTTTTTATAATGATCTTTCTTCAAACAAATGACCATAGGAACTTAAAATTCTAGCTAAATCGATCCAAGTAAGACTAATTGTTTTGGTATTATCATTGGGATGCACACCAACTAAATTGTTTTCTTCCATTGCTGCTTGATCGACAATCAGGGGAATTTTATTACTTTGATCATTAAGCAGGCTAAATGGGGAAACAGCCCCTGTTTTAACTTGCAGTTTTTCTTCTAGTTCAGCTTCAGTAGCGAAGGTTAAACTAGAGGAGAGTAATTCAGCTTTAGCTTTTTGCCAATCGATTTTTTTATCTTCGGGTAACATTAGTAGATAATAATTTTTGGCGTTACGGGTTTTAATAAAAAGAGTTTTACATTTAGCAAAATCTTCATCTTCTAAGTATTTATCTACCTCTTTAGTTGTAAAAACTGCTGGATGAGAGAATACTTGATAGTTAATATCATGATCATCTAAAAGTTGTAATATTTCTTGAGTATGCATATTTTCCTCCTAATAAAAAAGTCAGGATTTTACTCCTGACTGATAACTATTTACGCTTTTGCTTACCTTTGTTGCGGTTACGTAGGTTTTGGTGTAATTCTTTCTTAGCTTCGCTGCTGGCAGTACTTTGTCCACTAGCAGTATTAAACAAAGCATCCACTTTTTCTTTAGTAACAACAGTTTCAATTGGCTTGTCTTTTAGTTCATCAGCAATATGCTTCTTAACACTAGGTGTAAGGACAAAGGTAACGATTACTTGTTGGATAATCATTACTAAGTTACCAGCAGCCCAGTAAAGAGCTAAGGCACCAGAGAAGGATAAACTGAAGAACAAAGTCATAATTGGGTTAACAATCATCATTGATTGCATGGTCTTCTTTTGTTCTTCTGGAATACCAATTAGTGAGATATAACCTTGAATAACGGTAAAGACAGTCGCAATAATGGCTAAAACAACAGATTTGGAACTTAGAGAAATACCAAAGAATTTGGATTGTGCCAATTGAGGTGAATAGAATACCGCTTGATAAATTCCCCACATAATTGGTAACTGAATAATTAATGGCAAGCAGCCCATTCCACCAGTTAATGAAACTTGGTTTTTAGAGTAAAGCTCTCTTTGCCAAGTTGATAAAGTCATTTGTTGGTCAGGGGTGATCCCCTTGTGTCTCATTGCATTTTGAATCAACTTCATTTGCGGTTGCAGACGAGCCATTTTTTCCTGTTGACGTACACTCTTGTTTTGCTGTACTAACATCAATGGCATCAAGATTACACGTACAACTACCGTAATAATCACGATTCCCCAACCAGCACCATTATCGCCGCCAATCATGTGCGCGGTTTGAATCATGATATTTTGTAAAGGTCGGCCTAACCATTGGTAAACCCAACCGTAAATACCGCTGTGCGGTGCAACGTGTGGATCAGTTGTTGCCCCACAGGCACTTAATACAAGAGTAGCTACTGCTAATAAAGCCAGTACTCCAGCGTATCTTTTAATTTTTTTCATTTAAATAAATCACCACTTAATTTCTATCTAAAAATGTATGTCTCTAATATAATACATGAAAATCATGCATTTTTTCTACACCTGGAACCGATTCTTGACTAATATTTTGAATTTGGGCAAATCCAGATGCAGTAGGTAGTTTTTCAATAAAGCGGTCGATTTTATCACTGTCTGCTTGTAAATAGATTGTAACGGTACCATCTGCATTATTTTTAACAGTGCCAGGAATACCCATCTTGTTAGCTAATGCCATGGTTGACCAACGAAAGCCAACGCCTTGAACTAAGCCTGAACAAATTAATTTTCTTGTTTCCATTTTTATCTCCCTTATTTAAATTAAGTTCAATTTTGATTTTAGCATGATCAAAACAGATTATCAGTTATAATAGGTCTTGAATGTAAAAAGGAGAAAATTATGCAACAGATTAGTTCAGTTAATAATGCAACAATTAAGAAATTAGCCAAATTAAAGCAAAAAAAATATCGTGATGATGAAGGTTTATATTTAATTGAAGGTTTTCACTTGTTTGAAGAAGCTTTAAAGGCTGGTAAAAAATATCAATATATTTTAGGAACCAAAGAAGCACTCGATCAAGCTGATAGCAATTATGAAGTTGACCTAAGTGGTAAAAATGTTTTGTTAATTAACAAAGCGATTGCTCGCCACTTAAGTTCGACTAAGAATTCTCAAGAAATTTTTATGGTATTAAAAATTGATCAACCAAAAGAATTTCCGTTTAACTATGGTAAATGGGTTTTGCTGGATAATTTAGCTGATCCAGGTAATGTCGGGACAATCATTAGAACTGCGGATGCAGCTGGCTTTGATGGAGTAATCCTTTCACCAGAGAGTGCTGACTTATACAATCCTAAGACGCAACGAGCAATGCAGGGCAGCCAATTCCACATCGATTTAATTAAACGTGATTTGGCTGACGTAATCACTGATTTTCAAGCTGCTGCTATTCCAGTTTATGCTTCAATGCTTGACCGCTCAGCTAAGCAATTACCTGATTTTGAAAAAGTGCCACAACTTGCCTTAATTATTGGGAACGAGGCGCATGGCATAAGCGAAACAATTGCTTCTTTAGCTGATGAAAAGCTTTATATTCCAATTAAAGGACAAGCTGAATCGCTTAATGCCGCTGTTGCAGCAGGGATCATGATCTATCACTTTGCTTAGCACTTGTAATTAGTAAGTAGATCTACTATAATAATTTTAGTAATACTAAAAAGTATTTTATATAATAGTATTTTTACTGGAATTATATAATACGGAGGGACTTACCTATGCAAGAAGTTAAAGAGAAAAAGGACGCAGCTCCTTGTAAACCAGAAGATTATGAATTATGTGGTCATTTTGTTAGTGCGTTTAAGATTATTGGCAAAAAATGGAATGGCTTAATCATCAGTTCTTTGTGTGATACACAAGATATGCGCTTTAAGGACTTGGCACGAACTGTCGAGGCTTGCAGCGACCGTGTCTTAGTTGAACGTTTGAAGGAACTTGAAAAGGACGATATTGTTAAAAGAAGCGTCGATCAAAGTACCGGTATTATTTCATATAGTTTGACTGAAAAAGGTGCGGAACTTAAGCCTGTTTTTGATCAAGTACATAATTGGGCAGATAAATGGGCTTAAGCTATTGACATTAAGTAAGCATAGAAGTATATTACTTATTGTAAGTTGCTTATTTAAAATAAGATTAGGTGAAAGGAGTACGAAAATGAAATCTTTAAGTATGATGAATGTTAATACTGACTGTTGTTCTTGTGTATCTAACATTATTTTTAATACTCAAGAACTCAGTTTTCGTATTTCCGAATAGCTTTAATCCAGAGATCAAAAAGATTTACGTTAGCTGAAAAGACGTAGATCTTTTTTATATTGTTTAAAGAGACCTATGGGAGTAGGTCTTTTTTTGTATGATTGGGGGATTTTTAATGAATTGGACAGTTATCCAGCAAGCTCTACCAATATTTGCGCGCGGCTTTGAACTGACCTTATGGCTTTCATTGATTGGCATTGTTGGCTCAATTATCGTGGGCATTATTGTCAGCTTAGTACAATATTTTAAACTACCAGTACTAAGTCAAATTTCAACGGCATATGTTGAATTAGCTAGAAATACACCGCTTTTAATTCAACTTTTCTTTTTATATTATGCCTTTCCAGTAATTGGCTTAAAAATGTCCGCTGAGGTCTGCGGCATCATTGGCTTAATCTTTTTAGGTGGAGCATATATGGCTGAAGGCTTTACCGGTGGTTTTAATGGCGTAAGCCCTAGTCAGATTAATAGCGGTAAAGCATTAGGAATGAACAACTTACAATTAGCTCGCTATGTGGTTTTTCCACAAGGATTTAGCCTAAGCATGCCGGCTTTAACCGCCAATATTATTTTCTTAATTAAGGAAACCTCGATTTTTTCAGTAATTGCAATTCCGGAGTTAACTAATACAGCCCTTGACTTGATTGGGATGTATTACCATTCAAATGAATATTTATTGATGCTGGTAATTGCTTATGCGATTATTTTGATTCCAATTATTTTATTATTAACTTGGCTTGAGAGGAGAGTACGGTATGCTTCATTCGGGGATTAATGTTTTGTTTGAAGGAAGTAACTTTGCCCGTTTGATGGCAGGGCTATGGACCTCGATTTGGATTGCAGCTTTGTCACTAGTAATTGGCTTGGCTGTAGGAACAATTTTTGGTATTTTGAGAACTTTTAAAAATCGTCCATTGCGTTTTGTTTTGCGGTTGTACTTAGAATTCTTCAGAATTGTGCCAACCGTAGTTTTACTGTATTTGGTTTATTATATTTTGCCAAGAAGCTTGCACGTCAATTGGCCAGCTACTTGGATGGCGGTATTAGCTTTCTCAATGTGGGTAGCTGCTGAGTTTAGCGATATTGTTCGTGGTGCATTGGAATCAGTACCCAAAACGCAGCGTGAATCCGGCTTAGCGTTGGGTCTAAATCGCCTGCAACTGTTCCGTTATGTCTTGTTGCCTCAAGCAGTTAAGTTAGAACTACCAGCAACAATCAACTTGGCTACTAGAGTAATTAAGACCACTTCTTTATTAATGATTATCAATATCATGGAAGTAATCAATGTCGGTCAACAAATCATTGAAGCAAATAATCAACAATATCCAGCTGGTGTGTTCTGGGTATATGGCTTTATCTTTATCTTGTATTTTATTTTGGATTATCCCTTGTCTGCATGGGCAAAACGATTAACTGCTAAGAATTAGGTGAATGAAATGACAGAAGAAGTTTTAAGAGTAGAACATTTAAATAAATTTTATGGCAAGTATCAAACTTTGTTTGATATCAACTTTAGCTTAAATAAAGGCGAGGTATTGACCTTATTGGGACCTTCTGGTTCAGGAAAAAGTACTTTGCTGAGAACGGTGAATGGGCTTGAAGAATATGAGGGTGGCGCAATTTATTTTCACGGTAAAAAAATAAATCCTAGTCCGAAGGAATGGCAATTGTTGCGCCAAAAGATTGGGATGGTCTTTCAAAGTTATGACTTATTTCCCAACTTATCCGTGATGGAAAATATTTTATTGGCACCGGTAAAAGTTCAAAAACGTGATGAAGCTGAAGTTAAACAAGAAGCAGTTAAGTTATTAGAGTTTCAACAAGTTTAAAAATATATATGTAATTGTATTTCTTAAGTGTTATAAAGTGTGCTATAATCTAGCTACAAGGTGGTGAGATCTTTTTATGTCTAGAATTATGTATTTAAAAGAAGCTGCTGCATATCTTGGCAAAGCGCCGTTCACTCTTCAAAGCTGGGATCGAGCTGGAAAATTAAAAGCTCATCGAACAGCTAACAACAGACGATTTTACTATCAATCAGAGC
>NZ_PCYY01000027.1:0-23528 GCF_002553955.1 Lactobacillus sp. UMNPBX12 | reverse complement strand
CTTAGAATCCTACTTTGATTAAATAAATAATTAAAAAATCAATTTACGAGAAAGAACTATTTACACAAAAGATTTGACAGTTTCGCAATATCCATCCTTTTTACTCCCCTATAAATTAGATTTATTATACTATGAAATTATAATAAAACTCTAGTTCAATTTTTCAACAAAATAAGCATCCCTGCAAATCAACTGCAGTGATGCTTATTTCTTATTCTAAATGTTTTGCGTTATCTAGCGCTGAATCGTGCATCGGTCGATAATATCGCTTGCCATCTTGACTCAGTAGTGGCTCGGTGAACTCGCCTTTAGGTGTATGCTGCAGGGCATTCGTTACTGCATAAACTGCAGCATCTAAATCATCAATTCGGTGCAATAATTCCGCTTCTAGCAATGCCGGCAATTTGGGTGAACCATATTCAAAGCGGCCATGGTGACTAAGCACCATATGCCGCAATAAGAGTAAATCTTCCGACTCCAGATTCATCTTCATATCCTGAGCGGCCAGCATAATTTGTTCATCAATTAAAACCAGATGCCCAACCAAATTGCCTTCAGTCGTGTATTGAGTTGCGGCAGGACCTGAAAGTTCCAGTACTTTTCCCATATCATGCAAAATGCATCCCGCATAAAGTAGCGATCTATTCACTTGCTCATAATTATCAGCCAAACCTTTGGCATCCTTAAGCATTGATAAAGTATGAAAAGCTAAACCTCCGCGGACCGCATGGTGGTTGCTTTTACCAGCAGGATGATCATAAAAACGATCATGCCATTTTTGAAGTAAATACTTCACAATTTTTGTCCAGGTAGGATTATCAATCTGCATCACAAATTTATTAATTTCAGCTTCCATCTCATTAACTGGTTCCGGCGCTGATTTAATAAATTGATCTAATTCATAGCCTTCTTGTGGACCGACCACGCGCAGAGAATAGATCCTAATCTGGGGGCGACCCTGATATTCTTCTCTTTTGCCATTCAACTCAACGATTGTCCCAGTTGAAAAAGTTGCTGCATCTTGATTGTTAGCATCCCAGTAATTACCGCGAATCTCGCCTGAGCCATCACTGAATTGCATCGCTAAAAACAACTTATTCTTTTTATTATGACGCAACTGTGAGTTTTTAATCAAAACAACAATGTCCATTTCTTCTCCATCGTTGTAATCTAACAATCTCTTAAGCATCCTGTGTTCCTTTCGTAAAAGTTAATGGCTCAATCCCAAGCTGATCAACTAAATTCTTTTGAGCTGTGAAAATTAAAACTTGATTGTTTTCGCTAATCTTTTGCAATAACTGATCGATATAGCTGACTCGCTGATCATCAAAGTTTACAAACGAATCATCAATCAAGATTGGCAAATTAATTTCATCCTTGATCTGCTCAATAAAAGCTAACTTCAAGGCAAAGTATAATTGCTCAGCAGTCCCCCGTGACAAGTATTTTACTTCGCGCTTTTTACCATCACTTCTGACTACTGTTAGCTTCTTATCTAAATTAATCCCAACATATCTGCCGCCCGTTAGCAAAGCTAAGTATTCCTGAGCCGCCTTAAGCATCTTGGGGAACCGTTCATTAGATGCCAAGTCAAGCGAGCGACTGATCCACCTTGCCGCAAACAAGTTAGCCAAGTATTCTTTACTGCTCTGGACAAAATTGGTTTCTGTATTAGCCAGATCCTGCTTAGCCTTAAACACCGCAGTAGAATCAGCTAAATTGTCTAACTGCACTTGCAACTGAGCAACTTGACTCTGAAGTTCATTAATTTCTGCATTCTTAGTACTAATTTGTTCAGTCAAAGCCGTTAATTTATCTGCTAATTCGGTTGAATTTGTCTGCGTTTGCAGCTGTTGAAGATCATCGCCTAACGATTCCTTCAAGGCCGCAATCTGCGTCTTCAGTTTAGCCTGATTAAGTGAATCTTGATAAAGCTGATCGTAACCTGCCATATTTTCCACATTAACTTGGGCAAAAAGTGCCTGTAATTTCAGACCCAATTCTTTCAAATCTTGCTTGTCCTGCTTTAGTGATGTAGTTAAGCTTGCCTTTCTTTGAGATAATTCTTGTTTTTCACTAATTTGTGTCTCAAGTTCGTCCAAACCATTCAAAACTTGACTAAAGTCATTATCAATCGGTTGCTTCAATGCATTTTGGACACTTGAGGCCAGTTGAGCCACATTCTGATTCAAGACAGTTACTTGCTTATTATTAGTCTGTGCGGCATTCTTTTTGATTTGATATTGATTCAGATTAGTTAGTAAGCTATTTAAGTTTAGCGTATCAGGATTCAATCCATATTTTGTTTGGAAAGCTTGGCGTTTTTGAGCAACCAGCTTTTGCTTTTCTAATACTGCCGCATTTTGCTTATTTTGGTTACTATTTTTTAAGTATCCTGCTGCTAGGAAAATTAGTCCAGTAATTAATGCAATTACACCAACTGTACCCAACGCTACCAAAAGAATTACACCTAATGCCGCTAACACTGCACCGATAACATACCAAAGCTTGTCATTATTAGTTACATAAGCAGGCTCATTGACAGCACCTGGCAAAGCTTGATAGTCTGCCTGCATTTGTTCAATTTGCTCTGGTGTCAACTTGAGTAGATTTTTTAACTCAGGTGTCAAAGCTAATAGTTGCTCTTTCTCCTGCTTCAATTGGTCAGCCTTTTGCAAACAATTACGATATTCCGCTTGCCACTGCAAGAGTTGAGGCTTCTGCTGGATTAGCTTCTTCTCTAGCGTAAAATCAGACTGATCGTTTTCACCCAGGCCCTGCAACTGCGCTTCTACCGATTGAATCGTCTTTTGCAAATTACGTCCCTGAGCCATAATATTTTGGGCTTTTTGATAATTTTGACCATTAAAGTCGACATCCTTGACCTGTTTTTGCAAATCAAGCAGCGTCTGATAATTGCCCATTTCTTTTTGCAAATCATGCAAATCTTGTTCTTGTTTTTGTAAAACAGCCAGATCTTGTTTTTGTCTGTTTAATGCCGCTCTTTTTTGTACAAAATCTTGGTGCAGCTGTTCATAATCATTAAACTCATTTTTAGTCTGCGCTAATTTATCACGTTGATCAGTCATTTCCTTAAGCAGACGGTTTACTTCGGGCTTTTTACCTGTCTTTTTAAAAAGCTTACCTGCTTCTTTAGCAAAGTCGTCGCGCATTTCCAGCAACTTGCTAGAATCTGCTGCTCCCAAGTAATAAATTCGCTCAAGCAAATCCTCTTGACTTAAACTGTTAACCTGACCCAGCATTTCTTGGTTAAAAATAAAACTATCAGCGTAAAAAGAGCCATCAATATTTTGAATCTGATCAAAAAATACACTCTCAGGTACAACTTGACCATCTTTTTTGACGGTTAAAATTCCCTTTTTAGTCTTGTCACCTTTAGCATAGAGTCGCTCAAGTTCGTATTCACCATCAGCTGCAGTAAAAACTAAATTACCGCCCATCGGACTAACATGAGCTAGCGGCGTATAATCTTCAAAAAACGGTGAAGAGTTACTTCTCAAATGAAAGCCAAATAAGATCTGTTTAATAAAAGCTACCGTTGTACTTTTACCAGCTTCATTGGCACCAAAGAAAACATTAATTTGATCACTAGGCAAATCGAAGGTTTTATTCGAGAACTGCCCAAAGTTAATAATCTTAATTTGTTTCAGTCTCATCCTTAATTCCTTTCAATTTACTCATTAGTTTTACTTCTGTTAGATTCTTAACCGCCGCAATAAAGTCTGGATCAGCCGCTAATTTAGCAGCTTCTGGATCCTTTTTTTGCCAGTCACTAACAATTTGCTTGAATTCAGCTGGTGCAAATAACTCTTCTTTGGCAGCTTGGAAGGCTTGTTGGTCATTGTCATTTAACTTTAAACTAGTATTCACAACAAAGCGCACATCAACTAACTGAGAAGCAAATGGCAGCGATTGAGAAATAGTTTGCCAAAAATCAGGATCCTGAACTAAATCGCGTTCTTCGGCACTCAAATATTGAGCACCAGCAATCGTCAAACTAAAGTACGTTTTTTGTCCAGATTCAAACTTGGCAATAATTTTTGCTTGTAAGTCAGCTTTACTGATAGCTCCTTCAAGATTAATTTTTGTCCCTTGCCATAAAATTGGCCCTGTTTCTTTAAAATCAATAGTAGTCTTACCACTATTTTCATCAATCTCACCTAGATAGCATCCCTTGGCTCCCATCTCATTAATGTGGCGACCTTGAATGTTACCTGGATAAACAATCCACGGCGTACTACTTAAATTATTTCTCGCATGAATATGACCCAAAGCAAAATAGTCATAATTCAAGTTTTGCAACTCATCAACTGTAAACGGTGCATACACATTCTGACTAGCAGTAGCTGATTTCTCTTGAGCATGCATTAAACCAAAAGTATAATTTTTTCCTTTTGCTGGAAATTCTGGGATTTTATCCTCAGTGATATGGTTATTCAGATATGAAAAGCCGATTACGTCATAGTTAAAACCCGCATCCGTAGTAAAAGTAGCTTGCTCTACTGTTTCATTATTGCCTAACAATTTAAAGTAAGGACTGGGACTAACTAGCAGATCTTCTTGCTTCATGTGGTCATGATTACCAAAAATCATCACTACCTGAATTTGTGCATCAGTTAATCTCTTCACTTGCTCAGCAAAAAACAACTGAGCCCGTGGTGACGGCTGACTGCTATCAAAGGTATCCCCTGCTATTAAAACTAAATCAACTTTTTCAGCTAATGCTAGGTCGACAATTCTTTTTAGCGACTGATCAGCTGCCTGATACATATGGTTAAATTCCTCAGATGGCAAAAAAGATAGCCCACGAAATGGACTATCTAAGTGCGCATCCGCAAAGTGAATAAATTTCATCGCGAATATTAATTTCTAAGATCTTCATAAAGATCATTAATTGGCTTAGTGTAAGCTTTTTGTACTTCACCAAGCAAATCGTACAAACCCTGTTCATTCGTAAGAAGCGAAACAATTTTATCATTCTTTTGAACTTGATCATTTAAGTCCTTGTAAGCTTGTTGATCTTCAGCTGAAAGTGGTTGACCAGCTTGTTGTGCTTGCATGATCTTATTTTGCAATTCATCCATTTTTTTGAATAAAACTGAAGCATCCTTATCATCTTCAACAGCTTTAATTGCTTCTTGCAACTTCTTGTATTGATCAGTTTGAGTCAAATCTTCTGCTAACTTGTTAGCAGCATCGTAAATGTTAACCATCTAGTCCTCCTAAATTTTATTGGCCAAATAAGCCTTTAAGGCTATTATACCATTCATTGATTTTCTGTCCTGCAGAACCGAGTCCATCTTGAATTTTTTCACCTAATCCATTAGTCCAGTCATCATTAGAACCGTTATTCTTCACAATCTGGTTAGGTGCCTTCTCCGTGAATTCAGTTTGCGCGGTGTACGGCAAAATTCCTTCCATCTCAGCCTTATATAAACGCGTAATTCCTGTTTCAGAAATGCCCTGCATGTAGTGTTGCTTGTTAGTGTGGTCAAAACCAACCCAGGTAGCAAGTACAATGTCAGGCGTATAACCGACGATCCACTGGTCCTTGGTACCAAATCCATATGAGTTAGGTACTTCAGTTGACCCCGTCTTCCCAGCTACACGGAAGCCATTTGGCTGAGCAGAGCGCCCTGTACCATTAGTGAAAACGCCGAGCATCATAGTCGTCATTTCTTTAGCAGTATTTTCAGAAATAACGCGGTGGCTGCTTGGATTATTATTTTCGGCTAAAACGTTACCCGAAGCATCAGTAATTTTGGTAATAAAGAAAGAATTATTAGGCAAATTACCCTTGTTGGCAAAAGCTGAATATGCACGTGCCATCTGAATTGGCGAAACACCTGAAGATAATCCACCTAAGGCAAGCGCTAAATTACGGTCACTCTTTGGTACCTTAATTCCAAAGTTTTCAACAGATTGCACGCCTTTACTTACACCAATCTTATCCAATAGCCAAACAGCTGGCACATTTTTACTTTGTTCTAAAGCTTCATACATTGGAATTGTATTAGAATAGCCATTGTCCACATTATGCGGTTCATAGCCATTTTTACCAAATTTCTGCAACTTGTTCGATAGTTGCGAGTCATAGTGATAGCCATTTTGTAAAGCTGGGGCATATACTGCCAACGGCTTGATTGATGACCCTGGCTGCCGCTTCATCTGCGTTGCACGATTGTAACCCCGGAAGACGTGCTTACCGCGACCACCGATAATTGCCCGAACAGCACCAGTACTTGGGTCCATTGCCACGCTAGCGCCTTGGCTTTCAGTTCCATCACTACCATTTTGTGGGAAAAGCCAGCTTTGCTCAAAAGTATCCTGCAATTTACCCTGATAATTTTGATTTAAAGTAGTATAAATTTTAAGCCCCTTATTCATGACTTGTTCTTCAGTTAAGCCATATTTAGAGATTGCCTCGTCAACTACAGCATCAAAGAAGTAAGGATAGCGATAGCCGTTTTTATTTTGAAAAGTATTCCGCAAAGTTAATCCTTGCTTTTGATACATTTTAGCTTGAGCCGCTGTCAACTTATTATTATCCACCATCAAGTTTAAGATTAAATTTCGTCTTGCTAAAGCATTTGACATGTGATCAACCGGATTATAAAAACTAGGATTTCGTAAAATTCCAGCTAAAGTTGCGGCTTCACTCGGATTAAGTTCACTTGCGTTTTTGCCAAAATAGCGACGACTTGCATCTTGCACGCCCCAAACTCCGTTACCAAAGTAAGCATTATTCAAGTACATCGTTAAAATATCTTTTTTGGAGTAAACATGGTTAATTTCAATTGCAAAAAAGAGTTCTTCCAATTTTCTTGAAAAAGTCTGCTGCTGGGTCAAAAGCGAGTTCTTGGCTAACTGCTGAGTTAAGGTCGAACCACCACCAGTTACTTGACCGTGATGAATCACTAAACTTAAAGCAGCTCGCGCCATGCCTTTAATACTAAAACCTGGGTTCTTCCAAAAAGTCCGATCTTCAGTCGAAATTACGGCATTTTGAATATTAGGCGAAATCTGGTCATATTCCACAAATGATCCCTTTTGCGAGTATAAAGAACCTGCTTTTTTACCCTTGTAGTCATAGATTGTAGTTGTGGTTGAAAGCGAGGCCTTCAAATTAGCTATGTTTGATGTCTTAACTTTAATTGTATAATAGGTACAAGTTAAGAGCATCAATGTGAGCAGGATTAAAATAATCCAGCGTCCGATAAAGAAGCGACTATCAAATCGATGCCAAGCATCTTTAAAGCCACCTCTTCTTGGTTGGTCGTTATTCATTAAATATTGCTCCTTTTTAGAAACAAGAAAATTGTACCATACTATCAAAACACGTGTTTATAACTAGATTAGACTTAAGAAATTATTATGAGTTTCCATTTTACACTTTTTTACCCAGAAAATCTTGCTCCGGCATCTGTCAATGAAGTACTACGTCAACTTTTAATCCCTCGCAAGTGGCGTCATTTTTTGCGAATTGAACAAAATATTTTAGTTAACGGCAACTATCGCTATTTTAATCAAAACATTTTACCTGGTGATAAAATTGAAATTAACTTGGATCATGTTGAAAGTGATCAACAGGCTTATGCACCAAGCGGTAAGATGCCCGATGTTATCTATGAAGATGATAATCTTTTAATTATTAATAAGAAAAAAGGGCAAAAAACGCACCCTAATCTAAATGAAACTAATACTGCTCTGAACGATTGTACTACTTATCTTGGTCAAAGTCCCTATATTGTTCATCGATTAGATATGTTAACTGGTGGTTTACTTTTAATTGCTAAAAATCCTGCAGTTGTACCTATTTTAAATCGTGAATTAACCAGCAAAATTTTTCACCGCGATTATTTAGCTAAAGTTATCAATGCTGATCACTTAGCTGAAAGAGGTACGATTAATGCCCCAATTGGTCACGATCCACTTGATCAACGCAAACGCAAAATCGATCCTACTGGATTAAGAGCAGTTACTCATTATCAAGTTTTACAAAAAAATGATGACAATACTGCGATTGTCAAATTGACGCTTGAAACTGGTCGTACACACCAGATTCGCGTTCACCTTGCCTCTTTAGGAAGTCCTATTGTAGGCGATCCTTTATATAACCCTGATTTTGCCAGTGAGAGATTAGCCTTAGATGCTTACGAAATTTCATTAGTTCAACCTTACTCTTTTACTAAATTAAATGTAAAATTGCCCAAAAACAAAATTGAACTCTAAAAAAGCCTTTGACTGCAATACTGCAATCAAAGACTTTTCATCAAATTATAAATTTTACCAATTATATTCATTTGGATCCTTTTTACCTAAGCCAATTGCATGATCAAGGAGGATCCTCTGCTCATAATGAGCTACATTTAGCTTAGTCGCCTTCACCATGTCAGGGTTAACTGATACAAAATCAATGCCACTTCTGACTAAAAATTCAGTAAATTCTGGATATTCTGATGGTGCTTGACCACAAATCGAAACCGTCTTACCATCTTGATGAGCAACCTTTATCAAGTGCCTAATCGCCCTTTTGACGGCAAGATTTCTTTCATCAAAAAGATCAGCAATCACATCATTATTCCGATCGCACCCCAGTAAAAGCATCGTTAGGTCATTTGAACCAATTGAATAACCATCAATAAATTGATTGAACTGGTCCGCCAAAATAATATTAGCTGGAATTTCAGCCATCATGTAAACCTTGAAGTCTGCGCTTCTAACTAAACCTTGTGTCCGCATGATTTCCGTCACTTTGCGCGCTTCATCCACTGTTCGGCAAAATGGAATCATCACATGTAAATTCTTTAATCCGAACTCATCGCGCACCTTTTTTACCGCTTCAAGTTCCAATTTAAAAGCATTAATATATTTTGGATCATAATATCTAGAAGCACCGCGCCAGCCTAATAGGTCTGCTGGTTCATGCGGCTCATATTTGTCGCCGCCCTTTAAGTTGCGATATTCGCCAGACTTAAAGTCTGAAAAACGTAAAACTACTGGCCGTGGTGCCATTGCCCGCGCGACTTTACCGATTCCATTAGCTAGCTCGTTAACTACCCTCTCTGGATGACCAGTTTCAATCAAATAAAGGGGATGCTGGTGAATATAAGTCGTCCATAAAAATTCTTCGCGCATTAAACCAATCCCATCAGCTGGCAAAGATGCATATTTTTCAGCAAGATCAGGATCTCCTAAGTTCATCATGACTCTGGTTGCAGTTGGTGGGAAATATTCAACTGCAGCAGGCTCAGCTGGCTTTTCATCGACTTTTTTAACCGCGTCTTTAACAACTCCAGCATAAACCACACCATTTTTAGCATCGACGGTGACAGTCTCGCCGTTTTTCAAAGTTTTCGTAGCAGCTTGTCCACGGCTAGTTGTTCCAACTAAACAAGGTATCTGCATTTCACGTGATACAATTGCAGCATGACAGGTCATTCCACCATTATTGGTAATAATTGCGGCCGCCTTTTTCATTGCTGGCACCCAATCAGGCGACGTCATTAGAGTGACCAAAACCTCGCCCTGCTTAAATTCATTGATATCTTTTGGATCATCAATAATATGTACCTTGCCTGAGACAAAACCAGGTGAAGCTGGCAAGCCTTTTAACAATACTCGGTGTTCTGTAGTTGCTTCTTGTGGTGCATCGGTTTTCTCCTGCTTTTTCTTTTGTGACCAAACAGTTTCTGGGCGTGCTTGAACTAACCACAACTTATCATTTTGATCAAGTGACCACTCCATATCCATGTAGCAGCCATAATGTTTTTCGATTTCTTTAGCATAACCAGCTAATTCAATGATTTGCGCATCAGTCAAAGCAGGCTTATTCACTTGATCTGGTGCTACCTTTTGTTCAATTGTTCCTCCCGATGGCAATCTGATCAACTCAATTGGCTTTTTAGTCACCATTTTGTGTACAATCTTCATCGTATTTTTATCAACTACATAGTTATCGGGTGTAACAGTTCCAGACACCACGTATTCGCCTAGTCCCCAAGAGGCCTCAATCATAACCTTAGTGTCATCACCAGTTGCTACATTGACCGTAAACATCACACCAGCTGCTTTAGAAAAGGCCATCATTTGAATCGCAGCTGATAAAGCAACTTTTTCTTGTGGAAAGTTTTGTTTAATTCGGTAATAAGTTGCCCGGTCGGTGAAAAGAGAAGCGTAACATTCTTGCACCTTTTTCAAAACATTCTCACGACCATGAATATTTAAATAAGTATCTTGTTCGCCAGCAAAACTAGCATCAGGCAGGTCTTCGGCAGTTGCACTAGAACGTACAGCAACGAATGGCTCATTTTGGTGCATCTTTTGGGCTAAGCTATCGTAAGCACAGCTAATTTCTAAGGCTAAATCATTTGGCATCGGCGCTTCTATAATTAATTTTCTAATTTTGGTGCAAATTCGATGCAATTGCTCAGAATCTTCTGGATCAGTTAAAGTGGCCAATAATTTATCAATTTTTTGATTTAAATCAGAATAATTCATAAAGTGGCGGTAAGCTATGGCAGTAGTCGCAAAACCATACGGAACCGGGACATTCGTTTCAGAAGTCAGCTCACCTAATGAGGATGACTTACCACCGACTAAATCAACATCATCGCGATGCAATTGATCAAACCACAAAATATAATTATCTCTATTCATGCTTGTTCTCTTTTCGTTAACGCACAACTAACATTTCATTTTTAGCTGCTTTATTTAAAACCACATCTTTAGCTGTTGATAATAACTTAAATATTTCAAGTTATTATCAACAGCAGACATTTTTACTATCCCGCAATTATCATATTCTTTAAAAGTTGGATTTACTCGCTGCGTAAATAACCTTAAAGCCGTCCCATGTCCAACAATCAAAATTGTATCGTTGGCATGGGTTGAATCAATGATTTTAGTGATCGCTCGTTCCATTCTTTCTTCAACATGTTGATCCGGCTCCATTGCGGCATTAATACGGCTAAAGCCACGTCGCCATGGCAACATGAATTCATCTTGTCCTTCATATTCACCATGAGATTTTTCATGCAGGTCACGCAGTCGCGTATAAGACAATTGATTATCAGTTATAATTTCTAAAGTATCGCTTGCCCTTTCCTGCTTTGAGCAAAATGCGGCATCAAAACTAATTTCTTTTTGCAAAAAATATTTCCGCACCGCTGTCGCCTGCGCTTTCCCTAATTCCGTCAGAGGAGAATCACAAGTACCTTGTATTTTATGATGCACATTGAACAAAGTTTGCCCATGTCGCACCAAATATATTGTTCTCATTAACTGCTACTCTCTTTCCTTTTATGCATATTAATTGTGAACAACTGTATAATACCACAATATTTTGAAAGCGCTTAAAGTTATATATTAAGTATATATAAAGCTATATACCAAATTTGTGAAATTAATATAATGATTATGCATTTATTTGTCAAAAGTAGATTTGGCATTATCTAGGGCTTGTTAAATAATGTTCATATTTGGAACGGTCTAATTTATTGAGTTGCTGGATAATTAGAAAATTGTGATGATTGCAACCAAATAGTAAATCTTTTTAATTAATTTAAAACTATTTAAAAGTTAGTGTTTTTTAATGCTATTTTCTTGCTTTTTTACAAAAAACTATATCTATTTTTCGAGTTAAGAGTATAATTTGTGGTTGTACTATTTTTCACTTATTTTTTCTACTAGAGGAGAAGAAAGTATCTATTATGGAACATACTTGGTTAATGAAGTATTTTGCCGAATTTTTCGGTACGATTATTTTAGTTGTTTTAGGTAACGGATCAGTTGCCAATTCTGTACTACGTGATACCGGTGGTAATAGCCGTGACGGTCAAGCCAATGGTGGGTGGCTCTTGATCGCCTTCGGTTTTGGGTTTGGAGTAATGCTCCCAGCCATGCTCTTTGGTTCAATTTCAGGGAACCACTTAAACCCTGCTGTTACCTTAGCTCAGGCTTGTTCAGGCGTCTTCCCATGGGATCAAGTAATGCCTTACATCTTGGTACAAATGCTTGGTGCCATCGTGGGACAACTAATCTTAGTAGCCATCTACTGGCCTTACATTGGCAGAACCACTAGTGATGATGCTGTTTTTGCCAGTTTTGCGACTGGTGATTCAGCTAACAGTAAGTTCAACGGTTTTATTACCGAATTCTTTGGCACTGCTATTTTGCTTTTCATCGCAGTTGGTTTATATCGTGGCATGTTCTTCAAGCAATCTGAAGACATTGCTAACATCGGGGTTGGTTTCTTAATTACTGCTTTAGTTATGGCAGTTGGTGGGCCAACTGGACCAGCTTTGAATCCAGCTAGAGATCTAGGTCCAAGAATTGTTTATGCTTTATGTCCTTTGCCACACAAAGGTTCAGCCCACTGGGATTACAGTTGGGTACCAGTGGTTGCACCAATTGCAGGTGGAATCTGTGGTGCATTATTATACAAAATTGCATTTGGATTATAAGAAAATATAAAAATGCTTATCAAAATCAGATAAGCATTTTTTGTTACTCTAATTAAGCCTCAAGCAAAATATTGAATTCTATTTTTCCTTTTAAATCTCAATGCAAAAAACAGCCTAGCCCAAGCTAGACCCCCCTGCTATATAACTCCACGTTGTAGCGCCATAAAAATAGTAACAATCAACAAATCTGCACTACCACCAAGACTATAATTCTTTTCTTTAAAAATCAAATTCAGTTTTTGCATAAAATTTTTACCATCTACAGTGCCATAACCGCCTAAATCCAAATATTTTTTAGCCTGCTCATGTGCCCAGGTAATTACTTCAATATTACCGGCTCTTTTGATCAAATTTGAGTCCTCAATCTCACTGACAATTTTCATCAAAGTATCTAACAAACGCACATTCAAATCGCCCGTTGTTTGAGACAAAAACGGCAATGCTACATCCCTCACTAAAGGATACCCTGCTTCAGCCTCTGCTCTTACGCCACCTTTGCCATATTGCAAAAATTGCTTTTCACCAGCAGTTTCCTGTTTTTGCCCTAAATCACGCTCAACTAATCCTTGAGTCATTGCTTGAATTACAGTGAACTCATCCTCGCCATTTTTTTCACAATAAGCACTAGCACATACAAACAATCCCAGCGAAAAAATTGCTCCCTTATGCGTATTCACATTTTTGGTTGCTTGAAACATTGCCTTTTCAGCTTCAATACCAGCTTGACGAAGTTGATTAAACATTTGGCGCAAATCTTTTCTCAGGAAATCAATACCAATTTGAGCTGACTGTTTAAAATATTTTTCCAAACTCAAACTGCTATCGATAAAAAGATAAACATTCATATCAAGGTGAGATCCTACGTCTACAGGATCAACCAGACCAGGTTTAGGATTAGTGACAACTTCATAAAGCAAAGCTTTTAACGCGTTTTGAGTGATTTTTTCTACTGTCATTTTTACTCCATCCAATAAATTGTTAAGTTAATTTTAGCATGTACTTTCTACTAATTTTCAAAAATGGCACAATAAGAAGTAGTGGGAGAAAAATTCATGAAAAAATATCAGTTCAAAACTTACCAAATTGCTGATATCGGCGATTATTTGAAAGTATTTGCTTGTACGGCAGTGATGGCACAGCCGATTATGGCGATGATCATGGGCATAGGACAGCCTACACATACGCAAGATATTTTTGGGATATTTTACAACTTAGTCAAATATACAGCACCAGCCTTTATTTTTGGCATTCTATATACCACGATTCGGACTAATGATGAACAGGGCAGTTTTTCATATCAAAAACATATGCAGAGTAATTGGTCCAACTTATTTGTACCGACTATTTGGTGGATGCTAATTTACTTGTTAGGGATGCCATGGCTACAACAAGTAAATTATTTTCATAATTTTGCTTCGTTATGCTGGCAATTTATCAATGGCAATGCAGCACCGCACCTGTGGTACAACACGATGATGCTGCAATTTATCATTTTGATGCCGCTATTTTGGTGGCTCAGCCGTTATGTGGATCATGATTTAAAACGTGGGATTTGGATTGCAGTACTCACTTTTATACTCTACTTTGCTTGGCTTTATTTTTATGACTACTACGTTTTTCATGGTATTCACGAGCACGATTGGTACTTACTCGACCGAATATTTATTTCGTTCTTCATTTATGGAGTTTACGGCGTATTAGCTTGGCAACTACGTAGCTATTATAATCAGCTAGTAACAAAATACTGGTGGTTAATTGTTTTTCTATTTGCTGTATGCTTTATCTGGACTAACATCGAACTGCAAAAATTTGGCCATCCCATCAACTTTAATAATGCGCCATACTATAAACCATCAATGACACTTTATTGCTTAGCCGTTATTGCACTTGTATCCGCATTTTGTTTACATCAAGTTAAGAAAAAATCACAAACCAGTTTAAAAGTATTCCACTTCTTGGCTACTTATGCTTATCGCGCATATCTATCCAATGTCTTTTGGAACCAACTTGTTTGGAGAGGATTAAACATGCAATATCATGCCACATTTCATCCCTTCCTAACCTTCTTTGGCACTTGGTTATTAACTTGGATTTTGTCATTTACCTCCGCTTACTTTTTACATGTTTGGTGGCTGAAAACTAAAAATCTAGTCCAGCATTAATCATCAATTTCGTATAATTCCTCTGCTTCTAACAGAAAATCTTTCATAAACGGCAGTGAAAATGCCACTTTACCATATCCTGCATCAACAATTACTTGACTATCAATTAAGCGTTGACGATATTGCGAAACATAATTTGGACTCTTTTTCATTTGGTGACGAATATCACTTATGTTCACAATATTTTTAGGGTTATGCGCCATAATAGATAAAAACTTTCTATCTATCGGTGATAGTTCAGAAATAATTTTAGTGTATGCATTACGAAATAGATCATTTTTAAACGATGAAATAGATTTCTCTATGCTTTGGTCTGTTACCTTATCAGCAGAATTTTGCCAGACATAATAACCTAAGTCCTGAAATGCATAAGCATAACCTTTAGTCAACTTAGTCATTTTCATTAAAGTACTATTATCGATCTCTTTATTTCCTCTTTCAAACGCTTTTTGATAACGATATTTAATATCAAAAAGATCAAGTGGCCCTAATGGTACACGACCACTTCTTAACAGAAAAGTTAAGACATCATTGTTTTGCAACTCAGAAACATTTTTAGGCAAACCTGTCATCATAATATTAATAGGATATTTCTTTAATACCATTATTTGGTAAATAGAAGCTAAATTAACAATTTCAGGAGTTTCTTTAACCTCATCTATTGCAATTAATAAAGATTGACCATGACTCTTCAAAACTTTTAACATTTCTTCAAGTAACACTTGATAAGTAGACTGAGGATTTGACACGTGGATTTCCAGTTCAAAACCAAAGGCCGAAAACTTTACCCCATCAATATTGTTCAACGCCTTTTTTACTGGATTTGCCGCTTCCTGATATATACTTTGAATGAGCGTAGCAAGCAAATCGCTCGTCATGGCTAAGTAAATAACGATCCAATTATTTTTCTTTTCTAAAGTTGAAGTAATATCAGCAAGTAATGAAGTTTTGCCAACCCCGCGCATCCCATAGATCATTGACGTTTGATAAGGTCCAGTGCCACTTTCAAGTGATCTTACTATATCTTCTACTATTTTTTGTCGCCCTAAATATATTTTGGGAACTTTGCCAAAGTTAGGGTCAAATGGATTCATTATTTCAGACATGATTGATGTTCACCTGTTTTCATTATTTTAGTTGTTGTTTTTTAATTTTAGATCTCTTTAGATCTTATGTCTAATTTTAGATCTCTTTAGATCTTAAAATTACAAAAAAGCACTCCAAAAATCATATTCTCTTAATACACTTTACATTAAGCAAGTATCTTAAGTTTTATGCCAATATGTCTTCAAATAAAAAATTCAGCTTTCGCTGAACTTTCTTTTATCTCTTCTTCGGTACAAACACAAGAGCCAAGAATAAATTAATAATTATCAAAATTAGTAATATCATAAAGGTCCATTTAGAACCGACTGCTGTACCATTACCTACATGATTATTCTGCGCTAGCGCAATCAAAGTCCCAGCTAAAGCAGTCCCCAGTGCACCTGAAAACTGTTGCAGCGTATTAAAAATCGCATTACCTTGTGCGTGGCTAGCTTTACCTAAAGTAATCAAACCGCTAGTCATTAAACTGCCAAAGCACATCCCGTATCCGCTATAATAAAGAACATATAACAATACAATGGCAAGATTGCTTAATGGTGCCAAAACATTCATCAAAATTAAACTAGTCAAACTAGCAATTATTCCTATAATAATCGGCAACCGCGCGCCTTTTTTATCAAGCAGCTTGCCCGCTAAGGCCGCCATTAACGCATTAATTACCGCACCGGGAAAAGTAACCCCACCGGCTAATGAAACGGAACCATAATTGACAGCTTAGACATAGATTGGAAAGATAAAACCCAAAGCTAGCATCGCAATTTTGGCAAAGCAATAAGCTATTAACTGCATGCTAAAACGTAAATTTTTAAACAGTTGCGGACTAATCAATGCTGCTGTATCGGACCAAGATATTTTGAGCCAAATTAATAAACTAATAATTCCTAAGATTAAGAAGCCCCAAACTCGGATTGAGAAAAATGAATATTTAGCAATCCGCGTAAAGCCCAGCATTAAACAGACCAGCCCAATAGCCAAAGATAGCCATTGCACATACTTGAACTTCACTTTTTCAAGCGGATTAATCTGCCGAATTGAATAGCTTCCCGTAAATAGACTCAAGATAAGTCAACTACCCCAGAATAAATTCTGGGGCTTGGTGGCTGGCTCGTTAGCTTGCGCTAACCAGAACACCAACTTGCTTAGATACGGACTTGACTTACCAACAATAATCTTTTGACTATTGCCGATAGAGGTCGTCTAATTACCAAAGCCTTTTGAGTCCGCGAGTTGCTAGCGGACTGCAGCCTAGCTTAGGCTGCTTTTTTTATTTTAGAATTCTGCCAGTTGCCTAAGCCTTTTTCTAAGATGTTTACTGCCGCATTCCAATCACGGATATGATGCGTTTGACAGATTGGACAAGTCCATTCTCGATCCTTAAGCGTTAATTTCTTATAACCGTTTTGTCCCATAATACTGCCACATTGATGGCATCTTTGGGTGGTGTACTTAGGATCAATTGTTTTGAACTCTTTGCCATATAGGTCTGCCTTATATGCCAGCATGTTCAGAAAACTGCGCCAGCCAACATCAGAAATAGCTTGAGACAAGGCATGATTCTTTAACAGGTTCTTGCTTCTTAATTCCTCGGCAACTACTAAATCGTGGTTTTTGATTAGTGCAGTTGAGAGTACTTGCAAGAAGTCATTTCGCTGTCTGCGAATCTTATCGTGCAGTTTAGCGACTGCTAGACGCTGTTTTTGATAATTCTTGGCTAAGCGCAAATTGCGTCCCTCTTTCTTAGCTCTGCGCTGCCTGCGAGACAAGACACGTTGGGCATGGGCAAGCTTCTTTTTGGTTTTGCGATAAAATCGTGGATTAGCCACCATTGCTCCGTTAGATGCTGTTAAGAAATTATCAAGATTGAGGTCGATGCCAATTTGACTCTGCGTCTTAGGCAATTCCTTAACAAAGGCAATATCGCTGCCTAGTTGCATTGATAAGTAAAACTGGTCGTCAGCGGTCTTTTTAATCGTGACTGTGCCAATTCTAGTTGGGATATGATTAAGCAAACGCTCTTTAATCAATTTTCTAAAGCTGGCAATGCGGACAACGCCTAGCTTAGGCAATTTAACGTGCTTAGCATCAATAAATCTAGCTGTCCCGTTATCAAGAAAGGCTTCTGTCTGTTTAGGATACTGACAGTTGGTCTGATATGACCAATCACTACGTTTTTTGTGAAAAGTCGGAATTCCATGACCAAGCTTGCGATAGTTGTTCCAAGCTTTCTGATAGTTTTGAATCGCATTGGCAATAGCGAGACTGTCAATTTCTTTAACGCGTAAAAAGCTATAGGCATCGCGAATGTTCTTTGGCTTAGCCAATAACTCATTATCGGCGACTACTTCTTCTGCTAGCTTAGTCTCATAATTATTAAGAACAGAAAAGGCATTACTTGATATTGTCTAACAGCTAAGTAGCCCTTAGCCCGATAATTGTTCCGATTACGTCCTACATAAGAGTTGTAGACAAAACGCTGAGCATCATAATTTAGCTTGATGATTTTCTTTTGTTTAGAACTAGGATAAAAGCGTACTTTCAAGCCAAAATGGTAGGCTAAACTGCTCATTCTCTTCATGTGTTTCACCTCCTTCTGTAGATTAGATATTTATATTTTACAGGAAAATCGAACATATGTCTTCATTTTTTAATAAAAAAAGCTGACCATTAGGTCAGCTTGGCCCTATCCATCCCCGCATTAAAATACGGGGAATTTCCGGGCGTTTTTCATTAAAAATAGCGAAATAATGAAGATCCAGCGCCAATTAAGTGCATCGGTAATCATTCCGCCAAAAACTGGCCCTAAGGCAACGGCACAGGCAGTAATCATAGTGCCGATTCCCATCATAAAGCCTAGTTTTTCTTTAGGTACTTCAGCCAAGATAATATTGTACATTAACGGTAAGCCAATCCCCGTGCCGACTCCTTGCATTGCCCGTCCTAATAACAATAAATCAAAGCGCGGTGATAAAATATCGATGATTAGCCCCAAAGTAAACAAAAGAACTCCTAGAATAAAAATTTTCTTAGTCGAAATTCTTAATCTAATCTGTGAACTAATCGGTACGATAGTCGCAATTACCAATAAGACTAGTGTGTTTACCCACTGAACTTGATCAGTGGTAATCGAAAATTCTTTAATTAACGTTGGAAAAGTAACTGTCGTGGCTGTTTCATCCAATATTCCTAAAAATGAGAGCATCCCTGCCGACAAAATCGCTAATACCAAGCGTGGCGTAACTTTTTAGCCATTTTCCATCTTCTTTTCTAAATATAATCCACTTCAATGTTTTTGGTATAAGTTTATTATACTGTTTGCCGACTACCGTTCACAAAAAAATAAAGCTCAGTAATTCGCTGAGCTTTATCATGGATTAATGGCTAATATTTATGACTTCTTTTCCATCAAAATCACACAATTTTCTTAAAATGTTCGACTTAGGATTATATTCATAAAGAGTACCTGCATCTAAAATCCACTGATTAATTTGCACATAAGCATAATAAGAGCTATGTGCCTTAAACAATGTCAATTTATAAATATCAGCGTGCACATTTTTAGTAATGCTGTTTATCATTTTCCAATAATTAGCATCATCAACTTTGTGTTTCTTTTGATTATATAATGGCACTTCTTTCAATAGTCTTAAATGAATTTGATTTTTCTTAGTATACGTGTCAAAAATATTTGGACTAACCTTGATTCTTTCTGCCGTACTAAAATCACCCGTACTATGAGACTCACGTGTTTTTCCATTTGCAAGCACGTCATAGTTAGCAATCTTTTTAGCTTTAGAATTAATATTTACAGTTTGAACTCGAACCACAGTATTACTTTGCCCATAATTCTTGCTAAAAAATATTATCCCTATTCCAGCAATGATAAGAAGCACAAATATACTGCTAATAACTAATCTTTTCTTATGCATAAAAATTATTTTTTAGAAAAATAAAGCTCAGTCATTCGCTGAGCTTTACTACGTAATATCTTAATTTTACAAGCCAAATAATAACAAGTTCTTTCCTTCTACATTCATGGAACCATCCTTCTTAAGTTGATTCAATGAACGTAAAACAAAATCTCTTTGACTGCCACGTAACTTCTTAGCAGCTTTCATTGCAGCGTTAAAGTCACGTTTATTGTTTGCCTTTTTCAGGCTGGTATTTAATCTATTAGCAATTCGCTTGAGTGGCTTGGTCACGCCTTGCATAGACTTGCTGTTCAAGTAGTAGTATTGCAAGAAGGCTTGAGTAGTCCAAGTTGAATACTTTTTATCCTTTGAAGCGACCAAGTATACTGGAGCACCAGCGCCGCGACCTTTTACATTAAGTACCTTTTCTACTCTAAACTTGATCTTTTGTACATTTTTAGGACTGATGGTCTTAGCACCTTTAGCAAGAGTTACATTTTTGAACAACTTATTATAATTAGCTTTGCCGACATAGATTGGGGTTGCATCTTTGTCGTTAAGGATACGCATAACGTAACCTTCTTTGGTTAAACTAGCTTTATTTTTAACTGCAGATGCAGGAATAGTTGCAGCATTTACTGATACAGGTGCAACAGCTAATACACTAGCAGTACCAGCTACTAATAATGCACTCGTTACTAATTTTTGAAATTTCATTTTAAACACTACCTCTTTATAAAAAATGATAATTGCAAGTTGCTTAATTTATCTTTTGTGACTTGCAAATGCATTTTAACACACATTAGTGTACTGTATTCCAAGAAACTGGAATCGAAGTTAATCCCGTTGTCACACTTCCTGTACTTCCATGAATAAATTCACTAACTGGCTTTGGCGCTCTAAAATGGTGTGTCTGAATATACTGAGTAATTTGATAGCTTAGTCTGGCATAAATAGTTTGAACAGCTTCACCTTTTTCCGCCTTGTCGATTGCTTCATCAAACATTTTAATTAATTCTACATCATGCTCAACCTCAGGTGTAAAACGTACCTCTTCAAGTGCATTTTTAAAATCCATAATATCTGGTGAAAGTTCCGAATCTTGATCTTTCTTTTTGCCAAACATATTAAATCCCCCTATCAGTAATAGTATAAATCACTATCTATGATATTCAAAGCCATGCCAATGCGCATTTTCTGGCGCTTGTACCCAGCCACCACCTAATGCAGATTCTAATCCTTGGCGATTAACATCAAGTACAGTTTGCAATGGGCTTTTTGTTACATAGTAATGGAAGTTCCCTTTACTGTCTTTATAGCAATATCCATTTGATCCGTAGCCTACAATATAACCATGAGACTTACGATGTTTTCTCTTTTTACCCTTCACAAAAGTGATAAAAGGAGATACTTCTTGATCCAAATTATTATTTTCTACATCTTCATTAGATAATAATACAACATTGTTTTCTCTAACAGTTTTATTAAATAAAGTTAAAGCTTCTTGAATCTTATGAATAGTTTCTGGACTTAAAGTACATGATTTATTCGAAGTATCAAGCATATACTGATTATTTTCAATTTTAATATACTTATTTGCTTGTTGAATTTGTTCTTGGGTTAAACTATTGCCAGCCTTTACTGCTTGGCTAGCTTGTCCAACACTACTTTGCTGTTCAGCAGCGTACACAGTAAATGTAGCACTATTTACATCTGATACTAATAACATCCCTGCAACAACTGCAGATGACAGTAATAAGTTCTTCTTGTTGAAAATTTTCATTTTCTTTTCCCTCATAAAATCAACTTATATTTGACATTCATAAGTTACTCAACTACCTCTTCGTAATTTACATAAATTATGTTAGCACGGTACTATTCCATTCGAACTTTCTGTCATAAGCCGCTTATTGCGATACAAATTCAATTCATTAATTAAAATATGACACTAAAACAATGCAAATAAGAGTTAGAATAATCAAATTTACACGTATTGACTAATTTTTAAGATTGAATTTTATCATATAAATGTTGCATTCTTTTATACGCCGATTGTGAAAAATCAACAGTATCACCGTTTACAAACGTTACTTTGTACTTCGGCAAATCAATTAATTTTATATTTTTAGGATTGGCTAAACAAGATTGACTAATCTTTACTAAAGCCGCAGACTCCTTAGCATATTGATTGATACTGCCAAAGAATTGATTTTCGCCTCTTACATTCACCATAATTAGCTTATGTGGTGTTTTGGTGGTCGAAATATAAATAATATCATCAATATCTATGTTTCTCACTTGTCTTCCCACTTTATAATGAAAAGTTAGCTTTTCTGTATAATCAAAATTCTCAATATTTGAAATAGAAATTTCTAACGTAGCAACAAGCCGCTGTTTAAATCTATCATAATCTTCCTTATTTCTCGGTTTTACAATATAGTCAACAGGACCAAGTCTTCTCTCAAAAGAAATCAAAGACAAGTCGGCATGCGTCGTAATAAAGATAATCTGTGCCCTTTTATCCTGCGATTTAATCAACTCTGCCAAATCAAAACCATTATTTTGACCAACTTCTTGTCCTAGCTCGATATCTAACAAGTAAATGCCACCAGTATAGACATTCTTTTTCAAATACGTCTTTGCTTCTGAAAAAGTAGTGACAGAAGCTACATCAAAGGCAACAGCATGCTCATCAGAAATAATTTCTTCTGCTTTTCCAATCATTTTGACTATATCATTTATTTGCGTTTGATCATCATCACAAACAAATACTGGATATCTCATTCTATTCTTCCTCCATGTTCTCATTATCTGGCATAATCTCTAAATCAAAAGTAAACCAACCATCCTCAATTCCATAATTAATAAGCATGCATTCCTCATACTTAGATTCTATTCTCTTAATATTAGCCAGCCCAATTCCCGCATGATTTTTCTTAGTAGAATAGCCTTCCTTGCTTAAAATATTGGTAGACAATTTAGTATCATTCACTATTTTATTTCGAATTTTAAATTCAAAATTACCATCTTCTTGATAATACATTGCATCGACTTTAGCATTACTTTTATCACTAAATTTTCGACTCTCTTCGATAGCATTATTGAATGTAATCCCAATAATTCTGACTATATCTAAAATATTAACTGACTGTGGAATTCTATAGATTTCCACGTTACACCCAAAACTATAAGGGAATTGTTCATTATAAAGTTTAGCTAATTTAGTAATAGCAATACTTTTCAGCTCATCTACATGAATGTGATTAACATCTTGATATTTTCGAAGTGATTTATCATCAACCTGGGAATCAGTATATTTCGCAAGCTGTTGCACAACGGCTTTAATATTGCCTTCTTCTGCACTAATTCTCAAGCCATTTAAAATATCTTGATAATCATGTTTAAAATTACGAAGTTCATCTTCATTTTTATCAAGATAGTCAGAATATTCTTTTAATTGAGCAATTTCAGCTTCCATACGTTTTTGTTGCTGTTCCGTTTGTATCTCTTTTTGTATTTTTACAACACCCATATACAATAAAACTGCAAAAATTGCTTGAAAGACTAATAAGCCTAAAGAAAACTGTAAAACTCTTTTTGGCTCATTTTCAGAAAACACTAAATAATTTATTACATATCCTGTAATATATATATAAATTAATACTCCAACTAAAATAGAACTATTTTTGTCTAATAATCTATTCTTAATTTCTACCTTATACTTTTTCGTGACACATATAATTACAATACTTACTATCAAATCAAAAATATAATTTAGGATATTGTTTTCTATAGGTACAATGATTTTAAAGAGACTGTCAAGAAGTTTGTGTAAATAATCTCTCTCGTTGATTGACTTTTTTATT
>NZ_PCYY01000026.1:0-23811 GCF_002553955.1 Lactobacillus sp. UMNPBX12 | reverse complement strand
ATCACACACCAGATGAAATCTTCGAAAGAGAATTAGATAAAATCTATCAAACAGCCTAAATGTTCAATTTATTATTGCAATTTACGTTTTTATAATAAAACAAACTTTACAAAATTTATTTTAGTATCAAGATATTTCACAATAAAAGTAATATGCTATATACTTTCTAATTTTTAATATTTTCTTGAACAAATTCCACTAAATTAATATTTGGATATTTATCTTTTATTTGTCTTACTAAGGCGTTTTTTCTCTTCTTAGATAGCGGCTTTTTTAACTCTATCAAAGTAATTTGCTTATTTTTATTATCACTAACTGCAGTAACAGAAGATATTGCAGAGGACAGTTTACGAATTTCTTGATTACGTTTTTCTTGTTCTTGTTGACGTTTTTCATCAGCTTGTTCTTGTTCATGCTGACGCTGATTAATAATATTATTTACTTGTCGATCTAATTGATTTTCTGCATTGGGATTAACCTGAGCTACTTGTACAATATTCAGTGAATAGCCTTTCAGGTCATATTTTGTTAAGTTTGCTTTAGCCACTTGAATTTTCTTAGCATTAATTTTATTACCTGAAACTGTAAGATTAATTATTTTTCCTTGCGTATCGACATTTTCTTTAATTAGATTAACATTGCCTAACTCATTAACAACAAGATTTTGAACATTTTGATCTACTAGAGTTTTATTCACCATCTGATTAGCTGATAAGATACTAGGAATAATTAAAATAATTACTACTAAAATTATCGCAAACTCTTTAAAGGTTGGCTTGCGTAAGAAAAACAACTTAGATTGCTTAGTAGAATAACTTAGCCATTTCATAATTTTTACACCCAAAAAAGCAGTCAAAATTATGAAAACACAATTAATCAAAAACAAATAACTTGATCCTAAAAAATATTTAAGATTGCCTGCTGCAATTGAATACCCTATCGTACAAGCTGGTGGCATTAAGGCTGTTGCAATCGCTACACCAGGTACGATATTATTTGCTTCTTTTTTACGTGCACCGATTATTCCAGCAACTCCTCCAAAAAACGCAATCATTACATCCCAAATCGTTGGTGAAGTTCGTGCAATAATTTCTTGGCTAGCATAAGTCAAAGGAGAAAAATGAAAATAAATTGTAGATGCAGCTAAACTAATAATAATTTCTGCTAATAATGAAATCGTTCCTTTACGCAGCAAAGTAACATCATATAAAGCAAGGCCTGTGCCAATTGCTAGCAGCGGTCCCATCAAAGGTGAAATTAACATTGCACCAATAATAGTAGCTGTTGAATTAACATTTAATCCAACACTTGCAATAAAAATTGCGCAAGTCAGAACAATCAAACTTTCAATATTCAAAGTTCCATCTGCACTAATCTTAGATAAAAATTGAGAAGTTAAATAATTTTTTCGCTGGCGTATTATCATCTTATTTAGTCTAATCCTCATGAAAAAAGCACTGAATTAAGATTTCAGTGCAAAATATAAAAATGTGATTGAATAATCAATAAAATTATTATAACCTATTTGACTAATTTTTTGCTCTTATAGCAATAATATAAAAATGAATTATCTGCTCCATTTCCTACTCTCAGTGCATCTACTTTATCATTATTACTTTTATCTTTTTTCTTTATAGCAACATAAGTGTGTCCTGAATCTGCTCTATCGCTAGATAGCCAGCCATTAGCAGCAAAACCTGGTGTTTTATGAAATTTGAAATCAGTAGCTTCATACTGAGAAGTACCAACCTTTTGAGCTAATTTATATCCTGATTTCTTATCAGCCTTAGCTAATTTTTTAGTCCACTTAATTGCTTTATTACTGCTCAACATTTTATACAATTTGATTTTATTAAATGTATGCGTTGTGATTTTAAGCTTCTTGATTTCGCCTTCATGCTTATAGTACCATGTTCCGCGAGTTTTCTTTGGCGTAGTAAATAAGTTCTTAGCTCCCCAGGATGCAGCATCCACTCTATTTTGACCCATTACAATAATAGCTAACATAAATAGCGCAGTTGTCATAAATATAATGAGTTTATTTTTCACGTTTATCACCTTCCCTTATATAACTGCTATTTTCATTATTTCATTAAAATATTTCATAAAAGTTAAAGGCGATGACAGTTTTTTTACTTCTTACTTACAAACGTAAAAAATCAATTACATTAGTTTTACCAACAAAAAAACGTATGCAATAAAGTCGTCTTAATTAGACCTAGCATACGTTTTTTATTTTATTTTTTAATTATATTAATTAATTTTCTCTTGAGTATGACTTAACGTCAGCGTCAATTTCCTTAATAAAGTCATCAAGGCTCATTGAATTTTCTTGGTCAGTACCGTAAGGACGTACGTTTACGCCATTAGCGTTCATTTCGTCATCACCTAATACCAAAGTGTAAGGTACCTTTTGGGTTTGTGATTCACGAATCTTGTAACCCATCTTTTCGTTACGAGTATCAACTTCTGCTCTGAAGCCACGCTTAGCAAGTTCTTGACGAACCTTTTCTGCATATTCACCATGAGCATCAAGGTTAACTGGGATAATTTCAACTTGAACTGGAGCAAGCCAAGTTGGGAATGCACCCTTGTAAATTTCAGTAAGGTAAGCAATGAATCTTTCCATAGTACCAACAATACCACGGTGAATCATAACTGGACGGTGTTCTTCACCATCTTGACCAACGTAAGTTAAGCCAAATCTTTCTGGAAGCATGAAGTCAAGTTGGATAGTTGACATAGTTTCATCATTACCCAAAGCAGTCTTAGTTTGAATATCAAGCTTAGGACCGTAAAAGGCTGCTTCACCTTCAGCTTCAACATAGTCAAGGCCAAGGTCATCCATAGCACCCTTAAGCATCTTTTGACTTCTTTCCCACATTTCGTCATTTGCAAAGTACTTGTCAGTATTCTTTGGATCACGGTATGAAAGTCTGAAGTAGTAATCAGTAATATCGAAGTCCTTGTATACGTCCATGATTAACTTCAAAATCTTAGCGAATTCAGTTTGAACTTGATCCAAGGCAACAAAAGTGTGGCCATCATTCAAAGTCATTTCACGTACACGTTGAAGGCCTGACAAAGCGCCTGACTTTTCATATCTGTGCATCATACCAAGTTCAGCAACACGAAGTGGCAAGTCACGGTATGAACGAATGTGGTGCTTATAAATTTGAATATGTGAAGGACAGTTCATTGGACGAAGTTCAAGCATTTCGCCATCACCCATGTCCATTGGTGGGAACATGTCATCACGGTAGTGTGCCCAGTGACCTGAAGTCTTGTAAGCATCAAGGTTCATTAATACTGGAGTATAAACATGTTGATAACCGTCAGCAACTTCACGGTCGATGATATAGCGTTCAACAACACGACGAATAGTAGCACCCTTTGGCATCCAGTAAGGTAGACCAGCACCAACCTTAGGATCAACGAAGAAGAGGTCAAGGTCACGACCGATAGTTCTGTGGTCGCGTTCCTTAATTTCTGCACGACGCTTCAAATCTTCCTTTAAAGCAGCTTCCTTGAAGAAAGCAGTACCGAAGATTCTTTGAAGCATTGGGTTGGATGATTTACCAAGCCAGTAAGCACCAGCAACTGACAAAAGCTTGAAGTGCTTAATCTTACCAGTGTTTGGCAATAAAGCATCAAAGCCAAAGTCAACGAAATCACCTAACTTGTAAGCATCAACCTTGTCACTGTCAATTTCCTTCAAAAGGTCGCTCTTATATGGATCATCCTTGAAAATATCTTCAAGTTCTGACTTATCCATCACAACATGTTCAATTGCTTGACCACTCTTGATCAACTTCTCCATAGCTTTTTCAAGTTCTGGCAATTCAGTAACCTTAATTTGGTCATCTTTGTCAGTATCTACGTAAAAGCCGCCTTCATCAGCAACATGTTGACCCAAACGAAGTTCTGGGTACTTATTCTTAGCAACTGCTTCAAGTGCAAAAGCAGCAGTAGCTCTTAAAATGTCTAAGCCTTCTTCATCCTTGTCAGTAAGAATAGCAACTTCAACATCATTGTCAATTTCATAATCAAGTGGCTTAACAACGCCATTTACTTTAGCACCAACGGCAGCTTTTCCAAGAGATGTAGCGATTGATGAAGCTACTTCCTTAACTGAAACAGCCCTATCAAAATCTTTCTTTGAACCGTCTGGCAAAGTAATTGAAAAACTCATATTTTTACCTCCAATAAAAAAATCCCAGTGCTAATAAAAGCACTGGGACGTGTTAATTGCGTGGTTCCACCCAAAATTCAGGTTAGCGTACGTCTAACCTCTCGTATAGATTGATAAAGGTATCCAGCCTCTTAAAATTCAATTTTGGGGAATAAACGATTGGGGTGATTTTCTAATGAAGAACTTCCAGAACTAGGTCCTTCTCTCTGAGCCGAACATCATCATGTCTCGTTTAATTAACTTCAATTATACGCATCAAAGTGAACGATGCAAGACCTTTTTGAAATTAATGCGAAAAATTTCGTCGATCAGGACCGGAAACTACTACTTCTTTAGCTAAAAAACGTACTCGTTGCATTAATCTTTTAGCTTTAACTGGATCAGTTGCATTACGGGTTTCCTCAAAGTGTGACTCTAATGCTTCCATATCTAAATTAGAAGAGAAAAAGGTTGGCAAAACATTGTCCATTCTTGCCTGTAAAATTACTCCTAAAACGTCATCACGTGACCACTGACTTAATGTTTCTGCCCCAATGTCATCCAAAATTAAGACATCGCATTCAGCTAAATTCCTGATCTCATCTTGCAAGCTGTTATCACCAAAATGACTTGATAAACCTGCAATAAAAGTCGGAACGTGTAAAAATACAACATTCCGATCAAAATTAGTTGCTACATAGTTTGCAAGTCCCGCTAGCATATAGGTCTTCCCGATCCCAAAGTCGCCCGACAAATAAAGGCCTTGTTGGTGAGGATCAGTTTTGTACTTTTTCAAAAAATCATAAATCAGGGTTAAAGCTTGCTGGCGATCATTTGTAACCTCAATATCACTTAAATTAACATCATGCAATTTAGCAGGCAGATCAATTAAATGAAGATGCCGCTTGGCTGCTCGTTGCTGATCTGCTACAATCTTAGCCTCGGTAGGTTTGTAACGTACATCAATTACTTTGCCGTTCAAAAATAATTGCGGAGCATAACCGGCCAGCACCTGATTCTGACTATGTTTTTGCGCATAATATTCATAGATATTGGCCATACTATTTCGAATCATCGCCTTATCTATTTTTTCCCTATTTGCCTGCAAAAACGCTTGCACATCTGGATCGTGTAAAGCAGTTTTCAACAGTTCTTTCTCATTACCTAAATTACGCTCTTTAACTATTTTTTTAAGCAAATCACCAATTGCTTCCATTATTTCACCTACCCTCTATTTACTTATTTTTCAGATCCTTAAAGATATCCTTCAGCTGTTCTGTTGACATACCTTCATTTTTAGCCTTTTTCTTGCTCCAATCGGTACCTTTTTCGACTCGCTTATTTTGTCGATATGACTGTCGATTTTTCTTTTTAAGAATATCGGCTTTACGCTTCTTCACATATTCAAGAGCTTGTACCCCAGTACTAATACCACCTTGCAGCCAATCATTAGCTATTCGATAAGCACGATTAGAAGTTACAACAGTATCGTAGGTCAAACAGGTATGAATCAATATATTAATCAAATCTTCCGGCAAGCCATACTGCGTGTGTAGCTGATTAATAATATAGTTTTCGCCTGGAGCTACAATTCCACCCTTTTCAGTTTTTAATTTGTATAAAAATTCAGATGGAGAATTTTCATTAGCTTCGAGTAACAGTTTTCTATCATTAGCATCCAAACCTTTGATAGTCGCAATAGCGCGCTTTTTGCCTTCTTCAATTTGTTTTTGAATGTTTTCCCTAGTATGCAATCGTTTATAATTTTCTGCTATGGTATTACTAATTTCATGCATGTTTAACTTATGTGTACCATGCAAACAGGGAACAGTCTCATCCACAAATTCCTGTTCCGATAAATTATATGTCTGTATTAAGCCCCGAATTTGGTTCTTTTTAATTTCTACTTCTTGAGCTGGAATTTGATAGACATTATATTGATCTTTAATCAGATCCCAATCAATTGGATCCTGGGCATTAATTTCAGCAGTTTCTACCTCAGGCGCTTTATTTTCCTGCGCAGCTTCTACTACCTCATTAGATGGATTAATTGCTTCATCCCCTGGCAAGCGAAAAACATCAAAAAAGTTGGCTGAGACATCGCGCGCATTCTTGATTGGCTTTTCACGCAGTTTTGCTTCCTTAGCAAAAGCATGACTCAAGTCATGAAAAGTTGGGCTGCCAACTTTTTCTTTCAACAAACTTGCTAGCAGTGGTGTTGCAAAAAATTTGTCTGCACTAGGAACCTGTAATAACTTAAAAACAATGATATTATTGAAGACATTATCCGCTAAAAAAGTTTGCACTAAACCTACGGCTTCCAGTTTATGCAAAGAATGAAACATATCTTTTAAACTACAATCAAGTTGCTCCTGTAGTGAATAAATTCCCTTTGCATCAGAAACAATACCATATGGATCATAGTCATTGATCAAAGTCTGATACAAGGCAATTGCCACCGCGCCAACCAAAGGCTGATACAGTTTAATCAAGATTTTCTCATTCTCTGGAAAAAGGGTAATCTTGTTGGCTACATAATAAAGATGCTTAGGATCAGACGTTGCAAACATGACTAATTACCCTTTCCTTTTTTGGCCATCATATCTTCCATTGTCTTCATAAAGCTAGACATATCCTTGAACTCACGGTAAATTGAAGCAAAGCGAATATAAGCTACGTCATCCAAATTAGCCAAATCATCCATGACATACTGACCAATCTTCTTAGATGAAATTTCACTAACGCCTTGTTTTCTTATCTTATTTTCGACACGATCAACCAATTGCTCAAATTGTTCACTACTGATTGGCCGTTTTTGTCCGGCTGCCATTACTCCGTGCAAAATTTTCTTTCGACTGAATGGTTCACGGGTACCATCATTTTTTACTACCAACAAAGGAGCGGTTTCCACTCGTTCAAAAGTAGTAAAGCGAAAACCACAATTTTCACATTCTCTGCGCCGTCTAATAGCCCGGTTTTCATCACTAGGCCGCGAATCAATAACGCGAGAAGCATTTTGATGACAATTTGGACATTCCATAGCTATCCCTCTTCTCTAATCTTTACCAATAATTGTGCTAGTTTATTCTCTAGTTCTTTTATTGTACCAGTATTTTCAATCACAAAATCAGCCATTTTTTCTTTTTCAGCTAATGGCATCTGACTATTAATCCGCATTCTTGCTTCCTCGTCAGATAGATTATTACGCTTTTTTAAACGTTCAATCTGTAATTGCTCAGGAAGGGTAATCACTAAAACTCCATTAGCTACATGTTTTTTATCCAATCCCGCTTCAAAATACACTGGTGCATCTAAAATAACAAGAGCAAAATTCTGATATTCTTTTATCTTTGCTACTGTTTTATCGAAAATTAACGGATGCGTCAACTGATTTAATTCAGACAAGGCTCTTTTATTATTAAAAACTAATTGCCCTAATTTTTTACGATTTATTGTTTGGTCTGAATTTAAATATTCTACCCCAAAATGATCTTTAATCGCTTGCCAAGATGCATTGCCGGGTTTCATCAGTTCGTGGGCAATTTGATCACAGTCAATAATCGGAATGTTTTTCTTTTTAAAAAAATCATCAGCAGTACTTTTACCGGTGGCAATTCCACCTGTTAATGCTAAGACATAACTCATTTATAAATCACCTGACAATGAGGACAAAAAGTGGTTCCCCGACCATTAACCTTAATTTTTTCAAATTTAGTACCACAAACTGGGCAGGGCTCACCTACATGACCGTAAACTTGCAATTTACTTTGAAAGCCACCAACTTGTCCATTCGCATTCAAAAAGGAATGAACTGTAGTACCTTGCAGCTTAATTGCTTCGGCAATAATTTTATTAATCTGATCATGTAATTCAGATACTTTTTCCACAGGAATTTTATTGGCCTGACTTAAAGGATGAATCTTGGTTCGCCAAAGAACCTCATCAACATAAATATTACCTAGACCAGCTACTACTGATTGATCAAGCAAAGTGTTTTTGATATTTTTCTTCTTACGCTTTAAGCCATTGATTAAATATTCTGAAGTAAATTTAGAACTATTTGGTTCTACTCCAAGCTTACCAATCCCTGTAGTTTGTCTTTCGGTGCCAGTTAAAATTAGCTGCATCCGCCCAAATTTGCGCACATCATTATACCGCAACGCTGTTCCATCAGTAAAAACAAACTCAACGTGATCGTGTTTATCCTTAGGCGCATCAGACGCAGTTAAATGATACTTTCCTTCCATTCGCAAATGAGAAACAATCGTTAAATTATCACTCAAGCGAATAAGCAAATACTTGGCGTAGCGATCAATATCGATAATCTTTTTACCAGGCAATTCAGATAAAAATTTTTCATGATCAGTCGCCACAATTTTTGGATACCACAAAATCACTTTTTTAATAGTTTTTCCCTTAACTAAAGGAAGCAGTGTTCTTCGAACTGTTTCAACTTCAGGCATTTCAGGCATTTTATCACCTACTTTGCATCATACCAATTGTGTCCCCAGCCAGAATCAGCAATTAGTGGCACATCCAACTTAACAGCTGATTGCATTACTTCAGGCACAATCTTTTTAATTGTTTCTAGCTCATCTTTTGGTACATCAAAAATCAATTCATCGTGTACCTGCACTACCATTTTAGTCTTCAAATGTAGTTCATCTAACTTCTTTTGCATGTTAATCATTGCAATTTTAATAATATCGGCAGCTGAACCTTGAATTGGTGAATTAATAGCAGTTCTTTCAGCAAAGGCACGCACGGTGTATTTCTTAGCATGAATATCTGGCAAGTATCTGCGACGGTGCATGATTGTTTCGGCATAGCCTTTGTCACGCGCTTCTTGTACAGCTTTATTCATGTAATCCTTGATTTGAGGATATTGTTCGAAGTAGTTGTCGATAAATTCTTGAGCACGTTTTCTAGAAATGCCTAAGTTCTTGGACAAACCGTAATCGGAAATACCATAAACGATACCGAAGTTAACAGCCTTAGCGTGACGACGCATCAGCGGCGTTACTTGATCTGGTGAATCCAAGTGGAAAATCTTCATCGCGGTATGTGAGTGAATATCATAACCGGTCTTGAAGGCTTCTTGCATGTTTTGATCGCCCGAAACGTGAGCTAAAACACGAAGTTCAACTTGTGAGTAGTCGCAAGAGAAAATGTAGCCGTCTGGTTCACTTGGCACGAAGGCCTTTCTGATTTGCTTTCCTTCTTCGGTGCGGGTAGGGATGTTCTGCAAGTTAGGATCCACACTAGAAAGTCGACCAGTTGCAGTCAAAGTCTGCAAGTAACGCGTGTGAACACGGCCATCTGGTTGAATGACGTCAAGCAGACCCTTTACATAGGTAGATTGAATCTTGGCAATTTGACGATAGTCCAAAATTTCGCTAACGATTGGGCTTTGCGTCTTCAATTGATCAAGTACTTCAACTGAAGTTGAATAACCAGTCTTGGTCTTCTTGATGACTGGCAAACCAAGCTTTTCAAACAAAATGTGACCTAATTGCTTAGGTGAATTCAAATTGAACTTTTCACCTGCTTGACTGTAAATCTTGTCTTCGAGTTCCTTCAATTTAACGGCAAATTCATTTTGCAACTGAAGCAAAGTGCTGGCTTCAACCTTCATCCCGTTCATTTCCATTCTGGCTAAAACGCGAGCAGTTGGGATTTCGATTGTGTCAAACAAAGCATCCTGTTCGTGTTCTTTAAGCTTTTTAAGAAGCTCCGGCTTAAGTTTTTCAATGGCGTTGACCTTGGAAGCTAAGTGGTTGAACAATTCATCGTCATCATCGGGAATATGTTCACTCTTACCTTTGCCGTAGACTTCAAGCTCGGTCTTAACGGAATAATCCCCATAAAGATGGGCAATTTCACCAAGATCATTAGAGTTGTTTTCATTATTGATCAAGTAGGATGCCAAAAGCATGTCGTAATCAAGACCGTGAGTGTGAATGCCCAAACGATGTGCAGCAACCATTGTTCTCTTTAGGTCAAAGACATTCTTCTTAATCTTTTCGTCTTCTAAGATGTGCTTGATATTATCTTCTTCAAGCAATTCCACGTCTCTTGAAACGTAGATTTTGTCATTGAGCTTCAAACTGAAGCCAACAAAAGGAGCTAGGTGATAGTTAGCACCGAGCATTTCTAGATAAAATTCAACAGTGTCTTTTTCAGTAGCTTTGACATCTTTAACATTGTTATCATTTAAAACGGTGTATTCAACTTTTTCAACATCTGCACTACCTTGACCAGCACCTGAAGCATTAAGTTCTGCCAAAAACTTGCGGAAGTTCATCTTTTCGTAGAATTGACGCAGTTTCTCATAATCAACTGGTTGACGTTTTACATCATCAATATCGAGTGTAACTGGTGAATCACGGTCAATAGTAGCAAGTTTTTTAGCTAAAAAGGCCTTGTCTTTATCACGAATTAAACGTTCCTTACGCTTAGATTTCTTCATTTGATCAATATGATCGTAAAGATTTTCTACTGAACCATATTCTTGAATTAAATTAGAAGCTGTCTTAGGACCAATACCTTCGACACCTGGGTAGTTATCAGAGTTATCACCCATTAAGGCCTTCATGTCGATGAATTCGGTTGGAGTAACACCATTAACTTCCTTCATGTGTTCTGGTGTATAAGCTTCAAGTTGAGAAACACCAGATTTAGTTACTTCGACAGTCGTCTTGTCGGACGCAAGTTGGGTCAAGTCGCGGTCACCAGTTACGATCGTGGTTGTGAACCCGGCCTTTTCACCCTTCGCAGCAAAAGTACCAATGATGTCGTCTGCTTCGTAATTCTTTAATTCATAAGTTTTAATGCCTAAATCATGCAGCATTTCTTGAATATAAGGCATTTGTTCGAGCAACTCTTCTGGAGTTTTCGCACGTCCACCCTTATATTCACCATACATTTTTGTTCTAAAAGTGACTTTTCCTGCATCAAAAGCTACCAATACGTGGGTCGGATCAACGTCTTTTAAAAGGACATCGAGCATGTTCTTAAAAGCGTAAATGGCATTGGTATGCAGGCCGTCTGGACTCTTGAAAGATTCTAGTTGACGATAAAGAGCGTAAAAGGCTCTGAAAGCTACAGAGTTACCATCGATTAGAAGTAATTTTTTATCTGCCATTTTATTCCCCTTTTATAAAAATTGTTCTCTATACTTACTTATCTATTTTACCAGTTTCAAGGGTAATCTTTTAATAGGAAGTTTAATGTAAAAGAAAAAAGCTCCACTTTTATGGAGCCTTTAAATATTAACCTTTCTGATTAGCCTACAATTAGCTTTAAAAGGAATAACAGAAAGCATATATTGATTTCAATCCACGCACTCATATAAATGCGACCATAATTTTAAAAATTGTTTTAACAACAATCTTAAAATTAGATTCTTAATTATTATATCAGATCAAATATAAACTTTTAGCTTAAAATTTAGTTGACGTTATAGTTCTATCAGAAATTTTACTAAAGTCTTTTTTTATTTCTAGCATTAAGTCTTTTCTTTTTTGATTATTCTCAGTGGCAAAACCCAATGTAGATCTTTTCGTAATATCACGCAATAAACTTTTCACCTCAACTGAAAGCATCGTTTTATTTTCAATTAAGTATTTATACATATTTACTATATCGGATAATGCTTGATCACTTATTTCACTATTCTTCAACTCTCCCAGAATTATATCTAACTTAGATAATTCATCATACAAAAAAGCATCTTCTAGTTTTTCACTATTTAAAATCTCACTTATAGTAATGAAAATTTTTATTTCGTTATTATATCCCTTCTTAAAACGTGAATCCTGTAGTAAATTCTTAACATTATAAGTCACATAATAAGATTGTTTATCTGTATTTCTAAATAATGTTCTTTTAATAGCCTTAAATCCGACCGTTAAGGTATTTATATTTTTTATTTCATCGGGATCAGTAACGATAATTGGTAAATTAAACTTAGTATATGAATTAGCTTTAAATACTCCATATTGTTCTGTACACGCAAAAAAGGACGATTTCCACTAAGGAATCGCCTTTTTTATTGTAAATATATTTATTTGTAATTCTCTTGAGTTAGATAAAAAATGGACGTCGTGAAGACTTTAAGCCATTGTTTATTGTATTTACATTCCTCTTGGATTAGATAAAGAAACAGCTTTTGCAAACAGCCTGTTTTTATCAGGATCTATTTACATTTCTCATGAGTTAAATAAAGATTTAAAACAAAACGTTTGTTTTCTACTCATAAAATCATATCAAAAGATATCAACTAAGAATAGTAGTTACAAGTAGAAATTTATCAATCTTATTTTTGATGTTTTTTATTAAAATCTCTAATAAATTGTTTTAACTCATCATCGGGTTTAAACTCACCACTCAATTTATATCTAGTGAATATTGGCATGATGTTAGCTCCATCTTCTAGTTAAACTTTTTTGATTAATTTATTTAGATAAATTGCTTATTGAACTTTGAAGTTCCTCAACTTTTTCTACAATTCGTTTTTGTTCTTCTAATGGTGGAAGTGGTACTACCATTTTTGCTAAAAAAGTCGTTCCTACACGTGGCATTTTCATACCATACATAGAATCATTAACCAAATTAACGAAGTATGGTGAAAGCATAGCATATCTTAAATACTGTGGAACTAAAGTACTTAAATCAACTACATTAATTGGCAGCATTTCTGTGGTTGTAAAACCACTAGTTTGAGCTATTTCAACTTTTCGGAGATATGGTCTTAATTTACCATATAAAACTGCATTCTTATTGAAAGAGTATTTATTACTTTTATAAATATCAGTAGATTTCCTTCTTACAATTTCTGAAAAACCACCACCATTTTTTCGTACATCTTTCATATCTACAACCCATGAGTTATCAGGAATAGATGATCCTTTTATAGAGTTAAAATTCCCATATGTAGTAATTTGTTTTAATCTTACCCATTCCCAGCTATCAGGAATATCAAACGGCTTTTCATCATCAGTAATTGCAGGTAACTTCTTGCTCTTCTTAATCTTTCCTTCTTTGACTAATTCGGCTTTTTCATTTTCAATCTTCTTGATTAATTCACTGGCTGGTTCATCACTAGGATTTTGTTTAACCAGCTTACCTTCCATGGCATACTGCAAGACAGATTGCTTTAATTTATCTTCAAATTCATTATCGATCTTTTGAAGACGATTATATGATTCAGCATATTCATCCACCAAAGGCATTAATTTTTCAATTTTTGCTACAATACGTTTTTGTTCTTCTAATGGTGGTAAAAGAACCAGTATCTGCTTTAGATTAGAAGCTTTGATTCCTTTTACAGTAGTTCCTGTAGAACTTTGACGTAATTCTTCTTGAAAAAAAGGAGATTGCATTTGAAATGCAAAGAAACTATTATTCTGCTTTTCAAAATATTTTTGCAACGTAATTAATCTCTGAGCTGTCGCAATAGGTTCATTAAAATCATTAACAGCCACTAATCCCATAGGAGCTTCAGTAGTAATAAAAATATCGTTCTTATGAATAAATCCTCTAGTACTACGTTCCTTATATTCCTCAGCACTTATAAACTCTTCTGGATCTAATTTTATATAACCATTTCTAACATTTTTGGCTGTAATTAGTCTAATTCCTGATGAAATCTTATGAGGGGTTTTTCCACGATAATCTACAAAATTATATATATCCCCTAGTCTTACCCATTCCCAGTTATCTGGAACATCAAAGTACTTTTCATCATCTGTAATTTTAGGTAATTTCTTGCTCTTATTAATGTTGCCTTCTTTAACTAACTTTGCTTTTTCATTCTCAATTTTCTTAAGCAATTCACTAGCTGGCTCTTCATTAGGATTTTGCTTAACTAACTTTCCTTCCATGGCATACTGCAAAATTGAAGCTTTTAATTGTTCAGGAGTCATTAGTCATCCTCCTCAAGCAATTGCTTAATAATGGATAATTGTTTATCAATCTTAGCGTTTAATTCCTTACGCTCTTTTTGATATTTATCCATCAATTCAAATGGTGGTAAAACTTCTTCAGTTTCTGTTGGAAAACCACACAAATCAAAATTGTAATTATTCTTAGCTAATTCTTCAGGAGTATAAGCCTTAGACTTGTAGTTACCATCTTCATCCTGAATTTCATGACGGTCATTCCACCATTCACGTACAGGATCAAAATGTTCCAACTTCATTGGGCGCGTCTTAGAGAAGTGCTTGTAACCCTTAGGCATATCTAAACGATAGAACCAAGTCTCTTTAGTAGACCAAGTTTTATCGAAGAACAAAATATTAGTTGCAATTGAAGTATATGGACTAAAAATACTACCTGGCAGACGAATAATAGTATGAAGATTAAAGTCTTTGAGCATACGCTTCTTGATGTTAAGTTTTGCACCATCATTACCAAACAAAAAACCATCTGGCAAAATCACACCAACTTTACCATTGTCCTTAATACGGTACATGATCAGGGCTAAGAACAAGTCAGCAGTTTCACTACTTTGCAAGTCCGTAGGGAAGTTTTGCTTGATTATAGGCAGTTCAGATCCACCAAATGGCGGATTCATCATAATCAGATCAAACTTATCTTTGTCAGTATATTCAGTAACACGCTTTTCGAGCGAGTTCCCGTGAACAATATCTGGATTATCAACATCATGAAGAAGCAAGTTGGTTACGGCTAAAATATAAGGTTGACCTTTCTTTTCAATACCGAAAACTGCCTTATTGTACAATTCTCTATCTTCAACACTATGAACTTGTTTGTTCAAGATATTCAAAGCACTAACAAGGAAGCCACCAGTACCACAAGCCAAATCAGCAATTCTTTGCCCTAATTTAGGCTTCAAAGTTTCTGCGATAAAGTCAGTCAATGCACGTGGAGTGTAGAATTCACCAGAACTACCAGCACTTTGAAGTTCTTTCAAGATACTTTCATAGATATCACCAAATAAGTGACGATCCTTAGGGTCAGTGAAGTCAACTTCATTAACTACGTTAACTACTTGGCGCAATAAAACACCATTCTTCATGTAGTTGTTAGCATCAATAAAAGCATCTTTTACAATGGCCTTGCTAATAGGAGTTTCATTAGTTACAGTGATGTTCTTCAACGTAGGCAATAATTTATTGTTAACAAAGTCTAGTAATTCATCACTAGTTAAAGCTTTACCATCTTTATTGTCTTCAGCCCATTTACGCCAGTGCATCCCTTCCGGAATAATTGATTCATAATCATCTTGATCAATCTCCCAAATTTGTTCTCTATCATCGTAAACTTTCAAGAATAAGATCCAAGACAATTGTTCAATTCTCTGCGCATCACCATTGATACCTGGATCATTACGCATGATATCTCTTATTCTCTTAACAAACTGAGTAGTTGTACCTGCCATTTAATAAAACTCCCTAACTGTAGATTTTTTCTTTAATTTCTTTAATAGTGTTTTCGTAATTCTTTTTACCACCAAAGGTCAAAATAATCTTAACGGCACCACCGTATTTTTCAAATTCAGGTAAACTCAATACCTTATTACTTTCCAAATCAGTAATTCCATCATCTTTATATTTTTCTAGTAAAGCATCAAGAATCTCCCTAGCAGCACCTTGGTATTTATCAAGAATACCCGACTTTTTAACATTCTTAATTCTCTCTGACTTAGTCAGTGGTTTTTGATTGTATGCAAGATGAATCATGAGATCAAATGGATCCATATCCTTGATACCTTTTTGCTTGATGATTTCCTTATAGAGAATGCCATGCTTTTCCATCTCATCAAGCAGCACTTGTTTCTTATCAGCTTTATTCCAAGCTTGAAGGAAATTATCCAATGTAGCATATGCACCAAGAATATTCTTCTTAGTGTAGTCAACCAGAGAAGTGGTGATTAGGTTACCATGTTCATCTAAGAATTGAGTTTCAGCATTTGAAACCTTTACATTACGATTTACTTCATATTTTTGCTTAGCAGAATCTGATACACCAGAATGATGAGATTTGTGAGAGCTTGTGCCTTTATTACCATCAATTATCTCAATTGGTTCACCATCAAATGCTGGATCAGCAAATAACCTTGATACACCACGGAAATCAATAATAGTGAAGTAACTCTTACCATGATCAGTATCTAATCGAGTACCACGACCGATGATCTGCTTAAATTCTGTCATGGAATTAATGTTTGAATCTAGCACAATTGTTTTACAAGTCTTTACGTTAACACCAGTAGTTAACAATTTTGAAGTTGTAACTATTGTTGGAACTTTACTTGTAACATCTTCAAAGTTATCTAATTGTGCTTTACCTGTATTATCATCACCAGTAATTCTCATAACGTAACGTGAATCTTGAGCAACTAAATCGGTATTTTCATTCACGAAAGCCTGACGCATTCTTTCAGCATGCTCAATGTCTTCACAAAAGACAATAGTTTTATCCCAACGTCGATCGTTGTCCTTCATATATTTGCTTACATATTTAGCAACCATTTCGGTACGTTCATCAATGACTAGACTTTTATCAAAGTCACGTGTTGTATATAACTTCTTGTCAAACTCGCGACCATGTTTATCTCTTTCGCCTTTAAATGGTCGGAAGCCATTAATATCCACATTGAAGTTAACTCTGATAACTTTATATGGGGCTAAGAAACCATCTTCAATACCTTGTTTAAGTGAATATGTGTAAACTGGATCGCCAAAGTATTGAATATTTGAAGCTTCTTTATCATTCTTAGGAGTAGCAGTCATACCTAAATGAGTTACATTAGGACCATCAAAGTAATCCAAGATCTTGCGCCATTGGCTATCAGCTTTAGCCGAACCACGGTGAGCTTCGTCGATTACAACTAAATCAAAGAAGTCAGGCTTAAGTTGTCTAAATGGTTCATGTCCCACATCTTCATCTCTCCCTGCTAATTGTTGGTAAAGAGCAAATTGAATTGGATATGCGCTATCCATATGTCCATCTTGAACTTTAGTTATTTTGTCACTTAATGGACTAAAGTCGTTTAGCCTTGCTTGATCCACTAAAATATTACGATCAGCCAAATAAAGGACTCTATGCTTAATCCCAGCCTTTAGTAAACGATAGACTATTTGAAAAGCAGTGTAGGTTTTACCTGTACCAGTAGCCATAACCAATAAGGCACGACGATCACCATTGGCAATATTTTCTACCACACGGTTAATAGCATTTTGTTGGTAATAACGTGGTGAATAAGTATCTCTGGATGAATAATATGGTTCATTAATTGCTTTTATTTCTTTGTCAGATAGTTTCTTTTCTTTGACATATCTCTTCCAAAGCTCTTCTTTAGTTGGAAATTCATCAAGAGCTAAAGTTCTTTCTTTGCCTGTTAACATGTCATGCTCAACAAATGCATCCCCATTGGAAGAATAAGCAAATGGAACTTGTAAATCTCTGGCATATCCCATACCTTGCTGCAACCCTGCACTTGGTAATGCATGCTTCTTTCTATCCTTGGCTTCAATCACTGCGATTGGATAATTAGGCTTGTATAAGAGTAAGTAGTCTACTTTCTTACCATTTCCACGTTTGGCTACATCATCTACAACATTGATTTGACCATCCGTGTAGTAATATTCCATCAAAGAATCTTTTTTCTTCCAACCTGCTGTTTCAAAAATAGCAGGTGAAATATATCTGTTCTTGATATCCTCCTCCGTTAAATTCATTTTTTCAGGATCCATATCATTCACCTCATTTAGTTAGGATTTGATTCATCAAAAATCACTTTTAGTTCTATTATCGTAGAAAAAGCGCTACAACTCAATATTCCTGCTACTGAAAAAGCCCTTAGTTTTCACTAAGAGCTTTCACTTTATTCAAAAATACAATCTAACAAATGATTTCCGAAATTTGTTGGATGAATTACACCAGGAATTATTTTAATGTAATACTTACCACCTTTGTCTTTATTTCTTAAATAATCATCAAGTAATTCATATTTATTCTGAAATTCTTTTTCCGCAATAGCCAAAAATTCTTCTTGTTTAATTATGCCTAATGATTGTAGTACATCAACAGATTCTATTGGTACTCTTTTTATTTCATCACCTTCATTGCAGAGAAAGGGATCTGAAGCATCTTGGAAACTACTTCCCGTTACATCATAAGTATGGCGTGATTTTGCAATGGGAAAGCTTCGTCCCTCTTGATTATTTAATTCCTGCAAGAAAACGGCATCTTTAAATCCTATTTGAGATAAAACTGTAGCATATCTAGGTGTGATATCTTCGTTCTTTTGGTTGTTAACCCCAGAAGCTAATAAACTAGAAAACATATCTTGCAGTAAGTCATTACTTATTTGATATCGTGATTCCTCTAAAGCTTTAAGTGCCAAGCCTGGTTTTTCGAAGTCTCGATCTTCTTCTGGTATATTGTTGACCTTATTAGCAATTTTATCAGCAAATTTAGCAAGTTTTTGTTTTTCAATAACGTTTAATGTTAATAACGGAGAAAATAACATTGATAATAGCGCGCCAATTCCTTTACCCACTTCATTTGCTGCGGGGTTAAATAGTAGTTCTCTTGTTGATTCAGGAATAAGATCTTTGATTGCTTCTAATGTAATAGGATCAAGCATAAATATCCTTTCTAGTTACTCTTAGATAACTTTTTATTAATTATTACTCTACAGATAAAGTTGTTATCTTTTGCAAATAACGGAAAACTTTTCATTTAATCAATTAATTAAATAAGTATTTTTTATTCATCTTCTTTGGATGTGGACTTATATAATACACTACTTGAATAATAGTCATTGTACATATCAGATATACCGTCTAACAAAAGATCACAAAGATTCTTTTGTGTTTTACCAGTATTATGATGATCTACAGAATTTCGTGCCATATATAGTAAATTAATAAAAGTAGCCTGTCTTGAGGTAATTTTAATGGGATTTTTTGTAAATAATCTCACATAATCCTGAGCAGTTGGATTTTTTGGAAATCCATGAAATATTCCTCTGTTTTTTTCATTTCTAAAACCATTCTTATCATAGTTTGTAAGAATAATTAACATTAAGTGCTCTAAGCAACTGCCTAGACCTGTAGCACATAAAAACCACTTTTCATTCTCGTAAGCAAAAAGGCATTGATTAAATTCATCTTCAAACTGACTATCATTTAAGCTCTCTAACATGTCTTTAAAATGATATCTATCGATAAAGAATCTTTGCTTTGTATTAGGAAAATCTGGAAAAGCCTCCACTAGTGTGGAATTTTCTTCCGCTTCTTGAGTCCTATCATACTCTTGATCTACCCACTTTTGTGCCCAATTTTCGAATAAGAAGTCGCCTTCTTCTTCTACTTTTTTAACATAACTAAAATTAGCAGAAGGAGTAATTATATTCGAACCTATAGATTTATTCAACAAATTATGACTATTTAACCATAAAAGCTTTTTTACAGGTAAACCATCGTCAATTCTAAAAAATTTAGGATCTTCAGTATTATTTGTTAGATCTAATATTATTAATTTATTCTTTTCATCGCTATTTTTAGTGGCAAAAAAGATTGTATAAAACTTATAGCCCGGCTCTGCAGTAAAAACTTTAATAGCATAAATAGTAACAGTTTTATTTTCCGTCCATGAAAACCTAGTTAATTCATCGTTAGGTACATGATAGATACCAACTCTCTTTAGATATGCTTGATGCAGCTTATTAATAAATTGATCATTAAAGTTTGATTCCAAATTGCTCATTTGAACCTCCTAAAAAATAAAAGCTCCTAGCTACACGAGCTAAGAGCTTTATTAATTTCAAACACTATCCAAAGGTATTATATCATAAATTCATTATCAGAATTATTTCAATTCTTCACATGGATTTTATCTTACATTCTTAAACCATCTGGCATCATTTTTTAAAACGGTCCAATAACGTCCACCAATCACAAATTGCCATAGATAATGAGTACCTGGACAGCGCAGTCTTAAATATGTCCCTTTCCTAATAGGTGTTTTATGAATAAATTTCATTTGATACATAGCAGCACCTCTAGGCACATATGGCTTATATCTATAAACCTTCTCAGTAGTTTTTACAGTATGCCATTTTTCAGAATACTTGCTTATGGCTTGAACTGGTTGAGCAGTTGAAACACTTACACCAGCAAATGTTAAACAAATCAATGCCAGCAACATCGTTATTTTCTTCATAATATTCTTTTCTCCTTTACTCCCCAATACAAGCCTATTATATAAGAGAAAATTTAGTATGACCTAGAATGTTATTAACTTATCAAAAAAGCCCTTAGTTTTCACAACTAAGAGCTTTTTAATTATCTTCAAAACCTCCACTTACGTGGAGAACACTAATTACTCGTTCTTCTATTAAAGGTCGCTTCAGGATCACCTCCACAAATATGGAGAAAAATCATATCATTGATCCGTCCGGTTCGACCGAGTGTTCGTATTAATTATACCAGATTTCACTCAAACTAAAAAAGCCCCAACTGGGACTTTCTTCAAACATCTAATCTCTCAAAGCACGATTGCCAATATCATGACGGTAGAAGCAATCTGGCAGATCAAGCTTACTCAAATAAGAATACACATTATCCTGCGCCTGGACTATATTGTCGGCTTCCGAAATTACCATGAACAGGCGGCCGCCATCACCTATCAGATTATCCAAATTACCTTTCACGTTGGCATAATCGATATAAGTATTAGCGCCTTCAGGCAACTTGCCGATCTTCACATTAGGTGCCGGATGCGTTGGATAGCCTTTGCTGCAGACAACTACGCCTAACACTGACTGATCGTTTTCTTCAATCTCAGGCAATTTCTCATGATTTACCGCTGCATCGATCACTTCTGCAAAATCATTTTTAATTCGAGGTAAGACAACTTGAGTTTCAGGGTCACCCAAGCGAACGTTATATTCAATGACCTTTGGACCATTCTCCGTCATCATTAAACCGATGTACAAAATACCGCAATAATGGTAGTTTCCTTGAACCAATCCATTCATCGTTGGCTTCACGATCTCGTCGATCATTCTTTGACGATCTTCTTTTTTCAGTTGTGGCAAAGGAGAATATGATCCCATACCACCGGTATTTGGACCCTTGTCGCCATCGCCAACTCGCTTATGGTCTTGCGCCATTGGCAAAATGGTGAATTGGTCCTCCGAATCAACCACGAACATTGAGTATTCAGGACCAACTAAGCATTCCTCAAGGACGACAGCAGTTTGGCCACCAGCAAACATTTCTCTGATCGTTTCTTCAGCGACGTCTTGGTTCTGAGCAATGGTTACACCTTTACCACCAGCTAAACCATCTTCTTTGATCACCACTGGATAATCGAAGTTCTTCAAACCTGCAATACAAGTTTCAGCACTGGCATAAGTTTCATAGCGAGCCGTTGGAATATTGTATTTGCTCATGAAGCGCAATGCATAATCTTTTGAGCCTTCTAATTGTGCCGCTCTTTGGTTAGGGCCGAAAATCTTTTGTCCTGCCTTTTCAAATTTATCAGTAATGCCAGCACAAAGGACATTTTCTGGACCAACAAATGTCCAATCGACCTTTTTATTTTTACCACCATCACGTGCAATAAACTCACGGATCAATTCAGTACTATCACCAAACCATATCCACCTTCAAAAAGGAATGGTGCAATCTCCTTGTTAGAAAACTCGCCACCATATTCAAGTAGGAATGCCTTCATTGGCTGACTCAAATCAGGTAACTGCATCTCAAGCTCTGGTGGATCATTTTGAATTCTTTCACAGTTAGCGCGATTGAGCGTTTTACGGTAATTTGCTGGATAAGGATTTCTTAAAGTAATTTCTAAAGTATCAGCACCGGTTTCACGCGTAATTTTACTTGCGAGCAACTTAGTTGAACCGGAACACAACCAAAAGATAATGATGCTTTTGGCATCTTTAGTTAATTTTCTAACTGGTTGACCATCACGATTAGTATCTTGGCCATCGGATGGAGTGCCATAACCATTCTCCCAATCATAGCCATGTCTTTCTAATTGATTTGTGCGAATATCTTCACCATTAATTTGTCCAACAACTGAACCTAAATCTGAATAAGTACGACCAAACATAATTTTCTTTCCCCTCTTGTTCTCAATTGTTACTACAAGTATAAGGCGAGCAAGAGAGTGTTAAAATTATTTAATGTTGATGCTGGTATACGTTAAAAGTATAAAAAAGCTCAATCCTCATTTGAGAATTGAGCTAATTTTTATTCATCTTTCTTATCGTCGCTTGCATCCCACACCTTTTTCAAAACGGGAACCTTACCCAAGTCAGTCATTTCATCCTTGCCAACCACGATTAAGTTGTTAGGACCTTGAGCTAATTGGTTGAAGCTGTCTAAACTCTGGTTTCTGAAGTAACCTTCGCCAGCCTTTGACAAAGCTTCTTGCATCTTTTGTACACGGTAAGCGTCGGCATCAGCTTGCGTCTTAACTGCCTCAGCATTGGCCTTAGCAGTAGCAACCAAAGCATCGTTCTTAGCCTTAGTGGTCATTTCAATGGTACGAGCTTCACCTTCGGCCTTAGCAATTGCGGCAGTCTTTTCACGGTCGGCAGTAAGTTGTTTGTCCATGGCACGTTGAATTTCAGCACTTGGTAAAAGTTCATCAACGTTGACACGAACGACCTTGATACCGTAGATATCAGTCAGGTCACCAGTTGCAGTGAAAAGTTGATCGTTAATTTCCTTAGTTGAGCCAAGGGCTGCGTTCAAATCCATACGACCAATAATGTCACGCAAGTGACCACGGATTAATTGCACCATTGATTCAACTGAGTCGGTGTTGTTGTAGAAGTAACGGTATGAATCAGTGACCAAGTAGTTCAAAGTTAAACTAGTAGAAATTTCAGCGTTATCTTTGGTAATGATTGAGTACTTAGAAATTTCAAGTGGTTGAAGTGCTAATGGAACTTTGCGAATTCTTTGGAAAAGTGGCCAGACAAAGATAAATCCAGCTTTTACTGTCTTAGAATACTTACCCAAGGTTTCAACCAGACCTTCATTATTTTGTGGAACGATTCTAAAACCAAAACAAACATACACAATAACTAAAACAACAATAATGCCAATAATAATTCTTGCCATCATAATTTTTACCTCAAAACTTAGTTGTCTTTCTTTTCATTCTTTTCCGCATCAAGCCTCTTGGCGACATCTCCAAGCAAATCTTCCCTTCTGGTCAATGTGTTCAGGCGCTCGTCAAGCAGTTTGGCGTATTCATACTTATTCATTTGATCCAAATTATCCCATGCATTTGGAATCTCTACTCTGAAAGGAATACCATTATGAAGAATAATCTGATCATAGAACATGTTAATTGCCGTAGCTGAATTTAATCCCAGCTTTTTCAGAATAGCTTCTGCCTTTTCCTTCTTTTCTGGATTCATTCTGACATAAAGTCCTGTTGTTTTTTCTGCCATAATTTTTACTCCTTTCTGAATTTGATACTATTATATATCATTTGCATATAAATTGCATATATTTTTGTAAAATATTTCATTTTGAATTAATCGATCTGAAACTGTCAAATCTTTTGTGTAAATAGATCTTTCTCGTAAATTGATTTTTTAATTATTTATTTAATCAAAGTAGGATTCTAAG